>NZ_CAXBOV010000002.1:0-176077 GCF_963977355.1 uncultured Halopseudomonas sp.
TCGATTTGGGCTGAATGCGTTCGATCTGTTCGCGATCGACAATAACCACCGCGCCGGTTTGCCGGGAAACGGCTGTCTGTTCAGAGCCGACCACTTCCATTGTCGGCAACCGGAAGGCGTTCTGGTTCTTGGCGCTTGCGCTGATAGGCAGCAGGGCAAAGGCGACTGCAATAGCGAGGTTTTGGCGTTGGAATAGTGGTGTTGGCGTCATCTCATCTTCCTGGGGTTGGACTTTACGTCTTGGCTTGAACCGCGACTAAGATTCGAGCTGGAGTAACGAGGCGGGATTCTAAAGACAGAAGATAATCATTGTCAATCGCATTCAATATTTTAGGCTGATGCGATTTTCAGGACCTTCAGCCCCGAATAGAGGGATTGCTTTGAGCATTAAACGGCGATGATGTGACTAGGTCCGACTAGGGCTGATGATTCCAGCCGGGATCAAGTGCAGGTCATGATCAGAGAGTTGCCTCGGATTTATGAACGCTTTGAAGCCTCACGCTGAGGTGACCTCGAGGGGAGGCGGAACGTGAGAAATCTCATTGAGTACATAATGGTAACTTGCGGAAAAGGTCATGGAACGATTGACTCCGGTCGCAGGCCTAACGTTCACGATCCTTGCCCATCAATGCAAACAGCGCTCCGGCAGCCTGACGTACGCGCCTCCATTCCCTCGATGCAGAAAAGCTGCTGGTTTCTCGACGCCTGCGATTGAGCTGGACATTGAGCGCCTTGCCGTACCTCTCCTTGAGGAGGTCGCGCAGGGCGTCGACGTTGTATTGCTCGCGGTCGGGCGAAACAGACAGGGGTATGATCTCTTCGAGGTTAAGTACCTCCCGATTGAATGCGAGCGCCTCGCGAATCAGCGTAGCCTTCTCGCTGTCCTCGGTCAGGTCGTAGGGCGGTGTCCAGTCGTTGATATTGCCGAGGCGATCGACCTGATTGAGTAGGCCGATGGTGGTGGGCGCCTGATAATCGAGATGCTTGCTCTGCCATGCCTGAAAATGATCACCAAAGGCCTGGTCCAGCTTGCGTGCAGGCTGATTGGCACGGAGCACCCAGAGCACCATGTCCGACTGCACCATCTCTTCGAACAGGATTTTCTCGTTTTTCGGATCGCCGTTCAGTCCTGGCAAGTCGAGTAGTCGCAGGAAGGGAATGCCGTCCACCTTGCACTCGTAAACCAAGCCGCGGTCGGTGGAGGGTAAGGCACTGGTTTCCGCCTGCCAGCCTTCGGTCAGGGCATTGATCACTGAGGACTTGCCTGCGCCCACCTGGCCAAGCAGACAGATACGAATGGGTTCCGGTTTTTCTGCGGTACGGGAGTCATCTTTCAATGTAGACGCGCTGACCGACAGTTCGTCGTCCTCGAAGCGGAAATGGCCCCCATAGAGATCGATAGCTGCGCGTAGTACCTCAAGTAACAGCAGGCGTTTAAGTCTCAACTGCATCTCGTCACTCAGGCCCTCGAATGACTGGCCAATGGCCTGGCTACCCAGTTCGGCGAGCAGCCCCTCTGGTGTGAGCAGGCGGACCTTGCGGTAGATGTTCACCAGCTTCAATGCAGGGGCGAACTGATCGCCTTTTTCTTCCAGCCAGAGCATGTGAGAGATCTTCAGGTGGTCTATGCCGGGCACGTTTTCCTTGAGTGTGCGCCTGTAGCGCTGGGTAAGTCGTTCAGCAATGGCCAGGAGGGCTACGGGTGAGAAGGCCCATTCGGCATGGCGTTTGCCCTGCCCGTAGTGGGTAGCCACACCCTGGGCAAGCTCAAACGAAACATCATACATGGCGCGCCAATTCGGGTTTTTATCCGCGAGTTCGCTGACCATCGGCAGCAGTTCCAGTTGTGCCTCACGATCCTGTGGGGTCCAGTAGTCGGGCGTTTCCATTGCCTGGATCAGCGTCTGATCAACCGGTGGCGTAGATTTTTTCTTGCGTCTGCGTATGAAGATCAGCGGCAGCATTGCGGCCAGGGTAAGCAGCCCCAGCAGTCCCACAAAGGTCAGGATATAGTTGTAGCGTATGACGGCGTACAGCCCGAAGCACGCCAGCAATAATAGCGGTGGCATTACAACAATCAGCACGAATGGCTTGAGCCGGTCGGAAAAGCTGACTGCTGCGCGCCAGGCGTTAAAGGTTGTTTTCAGCTTCATCTTTGGCCACTGGCATGATGTGTTCGAAGGCCTGACGGTAGGTTGCCTTGAGCTCTTCTGGTGAGGTGGACTTGCCGCAAGCCTTGTTGAAGAAATAGATGCAGCCGACGCGGCCCAGGGCATAGGTCACGCCATAACTAGTGACGGCTGCAGAGGCCGCGCCGATGGTCTGACCATACACCGGAATCAGCTTGACCAGCTGCTGCAGTCCCAGGCGGGAGGCATACTGCACGCCAAAACCCATTCCCAGGGTGCTTCCCAGTTCGGTCAGTAGACGTTTATTCCATTGCAGGCCGTATTGGTTAGCCAGGCTATGCAACATTTTCGTCTGTATCGCGGGCACTGAAACCAGGCCCACGATGGGCACCGCGTTAGTGGCCCCGGCCGCGCCTGCGTACCACATGATTTCGGTCTTCAGCTTGCGGAAATTGGCCTCCTCAGTGGACTGCTTGTCACGGCGCTCGAACAATTCGGCGACGATAGGCAAAAACTGAGCGAGCTTTTCGACCAGGCCGTCCACGCCGACGGGGTGACCCTCGCTGCCCACAAGGTCGACCGGAGCGCTTTCAATCGCGCCCCACACCTTTTCGACAGCGCCCTGATTGAGCGCAATGCATTTGTCCCTTTCTCTGGTGTTGTCGAGCAGATCGATGCCCGTATGCACCAGCAGCGCGTTGCGGATCTTGCCGGACTGTCGGATTTTTTTCAGAGCTGCGAGCAATTCTGATTGCTCCGGATCATCTGCCCTCATGACCACTACCAGTGCGTGGCTGTTGCCTTCACAGGTTTTAATATCTTCTGTGGGATCGTAACCGGCTTCGGCTAGGCCACGGGTATCGATAAAAGTCAGTACCGGGGTGGTAGTGGGAAAGTCATAGCGGGTAGCCGTTTTGGTGCAGGGCCGAAAACCGCGGCCTACCTCAATGTCACTGAGCCCGGTGACGGTCTGAATCAAGGTGGATTTGCCGGCTCCGGTCTTGCCGATAAGCCAGAGTGTCGGCAGATGCTCGGCGTTGTGCCTGAATGCCAGTTCCAGATCGGCCTTCTTGGCTGGGTTGAGCGTGCGATAGATTCGCTGGAAATAACTCATTGACGGTCCTGCTTGAGTCGGTGGGCGAAATTGCTGGCGCGCTGCGGACCAGATCGGCGATTTACCTACAGTGTAGGTCATGGGCCTGGGTCCCCGCATGTAGCCTGCTTGCCGACGTGCAGGCGAGCCTTGTTTATCTCACTCGCGTACCCGACGAATCGCATCCAGCCAGCCCCGGTAGAGCTCGTTGCGTTTTGCTTCGGGCATGGCCGGTGAAAAAGCCCGCTCGCATTGCCAATGCTCGGCAATCTCATCCAGGCTCTGGTAGGTGCCAATTTGTAATCCGGCCAGATAGGCTACACCCAGTGCGGTGGTTTCTGTGACCTGGGGCCGATCCACGGGGACACCGAGAATGTTGGCCAGGGCCTGAACCACCCAGTTATTGACCACCATCCCACCATCTACCCGCAGGGCTGCTGTGCTGTTGGCCCCATCAGCGGTCATGGCATCAAGGAGGTCGCGTGTCTGGAAGCAGACGGACTGCAGACCTGCTGTGACGATCTCGGCAATTCCGGTATCCCGGGTCAGGCCGAATATCGCGCCGCGAGCCTTTGGGTCCCAGTAAGGGGCCCCAAGGCCGGTGAAGGCCGGAACCAGGTAAACGCCGCACTGGTCGCCGGTCTCCTCTGCCATGGCTTCGGTTTCGCCCGCATGCTGTATCAGTTTCAGGCCATCCCGAAGCCACTGCACGGCTGCACCAGCGACAAAGATGCTGCCCTCCAGGGCGTAGGTGGTTTTACCTCGTATGCGATAACCCACTGTTGTCAGCAATCGATTGCGGGACGTCACCGGTTTATCCCCGGTGTTCATGATCATGAAACAACCGGTGCCATAGGTGCTTTTAACCATGCCGGGTTCGAAGCAGGCCTGACCGATCAGCGCCGCCTGCTGGTCACCGGCCATGCCTGCTACCGGAATGCTGGCGCCCAGCAGATCAGCTTCGGTATGACCAAAATCCGCTGCGCAGTCCATCACTTCGGGCAGCAGGCTGGCCGGAATATCCAGCAATGCCAGCATCTCCGGATCCCATTGCTGGGTATGGATATTGAACATCAGGGTCCGGGAGGCATTGCTGGCGTCGGTGCGATGTACCTTTCCGCCGGTCAGGCGCCAGAGCAGAAAGCTGTCAACGGTGCCAAAACGTAGCGCGCCTGCCTGTGCACGGGCGCGGGCACCTTCAACATTGTCCAGTAGCCAGCGCAGTTTGGTGCCGGAAAAATATGGATCAATGATCAGCCCGGTGCGCTCTGTCACCATGGGTTCGTGACCGGCTTCCTTGAGCTCGCGGCAGAAGTTGGCGGTACGACGGTCCTGCCAGACTATCGCGTGGTGCAGGAGCTGTCCGCTTTCGGCGTCCCACAACAGGGTGGTCTCACGCTGGTTGGTGATACCTATGGCGCTGATATCCTGCGCGCGCAAACCCGCTTTCTCCAGTACCTGCCGACATACATCCAGAGTGCTTGACCAGATTTCTTCGCCGTCGTGTTCCACCCAGCCATCCTGCGGGAAGTACTGTTTGAACTCGGTCTGGACGATTGTTTCGGGCTGGCCCTGATCGTTGAAGATGATTGCACGGCTGCTCGTGGTGCCCTGGTCGATGGCGAGGATATGCTGGCCCATGAATGCGGTGCTCCCGTTCTTGTGCGGTTGTTATGGTTGTGGGGGAATGCTGTCGGCCCTGTTTGCCATGCGGGCAAGTGGCAACATCTGCGCCTGGGTCTGCAGGGTCAGGTGCTGCGTGGCTATCTCGATTTCAAGGCCGCGCCTGCCGCCACTCACGTACACAGTAGGCCATTGCTCTGCGCTATTGTCGATAAAGGTACGCAGGCGTTTCTTCTGGCCCAGTGGGCTGATGCCGCCCAGCAGGTAGCCGGTCGTGCGTTGGGCCGCTGCGGGGTCGGCCATGGCCGTTTTCTTCACCCCGGCTGCGCTGGCCAGAGCTTTGAGGTCAAGGCTGCCGGTGACGGGTACCACTGCGACCAGTAATTCGCCGTTCTCTGTGCTGGCCAGAAGCGTTTTGAACACGCGCGCGGGATCAAGGCCGAGCTTGTCAGCGGCTTCGGTACCGTAGGATTGTGCTGCTGGATCGTGATCGTAGCGGTGCAGCCGGTATTCAATACCGGCTTTGTCCAGGGCTTTGGTTGCGGGGGTCATGTTTGATTCCTGGCGAGCGTGCTTACAGGGTAATGAGTCCCGGCTTGCTCGCCAAGTCTGTACTCAACTATCTGTTGCTCAGCTATCGGCTACCTTGACCACCAACTTGCCGAAGTTCTTGCCTTCAAGCAGACCCATGAATGCCTCCGGGGCGTTTTCCAGGCCGTCGACCTTGTCTTCCCGGACACGGACCTTGCCCTCTGCAACCCAGGGTGTCATTACCCGAAGGAATTCGGGGAAATGCGGACCGTAATTGTCAAAGATGATGAAACCCTGCATGCGGATGCGCTGGCTGAGCAGAAGGCGCATGAGTTGGGGCATACGGTCCGGCCCGCTGGGCGCTTCGGTCGCATTATACTGGGCAATCAGGCCGCAGACAGGGATGCGGGCATGGGCATTGAGCAATGGCATCACCGCGTCAAAGACCTTGCCGCCGACATTCTCGAAATACACGTCGATCCCGTCTGGGCAGGCCTTGGCTAGCTCATCGGCAAGATTTGCCTGCTTGTGGTCAAGGCAGGCATCAAAACCGAGCTCATTAACCGCATAGGCGCATTTGTCGGCGCCCCCGGCGATCCCCACCACCCTGCAGCCCTGCAGCTTGGCGACTTGCCCAACCACGGTGCCGACCGGACCGGTGGCCGCAGCGACTACGACGGTTTCGCCTTTCTTGGGTTGACCGATGTCCATCAGGCCCATATAACCAGTGAAGCCGGGCATCCCCAGTACGCCAAGTGCCTGGGAGGGGTTCTTCATGTTCGGGTCGAGCTTGAATACCATGGCGCCGTCGGACACCGAGTAATCCTGCCAACCCGCGGTAAAGGACATCACCAGATCGCCCTTGCTGTAGCCATCGAGATGGGACTCTTGCACTCGGCAAACTGATGCGCAGGTCATTACGCCGCCCACGGGTACGGGGTCGGCATAGGATTTCACATCGCTCATCCGACCACGCATGTAGGGGTCAAGCGACATCCAGAGGGCGCGGAGCAGCACTTGTCCAGCTGCGGGCTGCGGCACAGGAGTTTCAACCAGCTTGAAATTGTCCGGTCCCGGCGCGCCGACTGGTCGTGAGGCAAGTAATATCTGACGATTGACTGTTTCTGACTGGGGCATGGGTGTCTCCTTATGAGCCTTGTTCTGTATTAAAGCGTTATGCGATACAGAATGGGTGGCACCCGCGTCAGGGTCAACCTGCGTACAGATAACTGATGGCGTGTTATTGATCAGGGTGAGATGCGCGTCCAATTTCTGGGCCAGCAGTCATGGCCAGGCATGCGTTTCCCAGTGGCCTGCTCGATCCCAACTGGTCATAAAATCGCTGCTCAAGGCTCCACGGTGCGGATACCAGGTTTGCCAGAGCTGAGCGAGTTCATCAATGTCCATTTCATCCTCCAGCTCAACCAGCTGCTGGCGGTAGATGAGCCAGGCAATTGCAGTGGCATAGGCAAAATTGTAGCCAAGCTCGGCATGGGGGTTTTGCAAGAAGCAGCGCTGGCTGGCGAGACCACGAATCAGACTAGCCTGGTCTGCATTGGTTGCCAGGTAGTCATCCCAGATCCGGGTATGTAGCTGGGTGGATATGCCGTATGGACCGATTCCGCCCCGGGGTTGTTTATCGACCGGCAGCGATGCGGTCGCCAGCAGGGTGCCCAGTAGCAGATTTTCAGCGGAGCTCGAAACGACGCCGAGATAGCTCAGGGTCGGCCGGATAACCGCTTCTCGAAGGAGAGCAGGTGGCGCAAGGGCCAGAATGTTGATGGTGTTGCCGAGACTCGCAGGTTGCTCGGCCGGGGTGATACATTCATGTGTCAGTGTCATGCTCGCTGTCACAAATTCACCTTCAGTTCGGGGGCTTGTTTCCAGCATAGCTGTAAAAGTTCAAAGTAATGTATTGTTTTTAAAATGATTTAGTTATCTATTTTGTTCTTATATTGCCCAATGATATAAAAATGACATCAAACAGTGCCCATAACGGATAACAACATGGCAGCGGATTCTACAACAAGCAGCGGTGCGCCAATCGATGAGCCCGCGTTGCTCGCCCAGCAACGGCGTTTCGCGAGTTTGCGGTTCAGTCAGCAGTTCGAGCCCGCATTTCAGGCCTACCTCCACGAGAAGATGTGCCGCCGGGTCTGGTTGGTGGGGTTTTCCAGTATCGGCTTCATGCTGATGTTCGTCTGGATTGACTTTCACTTTCTGCCCCCCTACGTGCACCGTTATACGGTGCCGGTGAGACTGTTCGTGGTACTGGTTGTCTTGTTCTGCCTCTGGTATTCAAACCGGGCAGGGAGGGTGCCCACTCGCAATGCCTTTATAGTTGCCTGTGTGGGTCTTGTCTGTGCGGGCTGGATGGTTGCGATGATTATCGTTGTGAGCCGCCTTGCGCAGTTAAGCGTGCCTGTGACCCATGATGGCCTCTACCTGGTGTTGTTGTCAGGCTTTTTTCTGCTGGGCTTACCGGCCCGTCATGCAGTGTTTTCCTGCTGGGCGATCGTGTTCGGATACCTGTGGGGCGAATACATGGTAGACAGTGGTCGTGTCCTCATCATTGGTAATGGGTTGTTTCTGACTTGCTTTGCGCTTATCGGCAGCCTGGGTGCCTACATATACGAATACATGATGCGCAGCGCGTTTCTCAATGAGCGATTGCTTGACGCAGCAAGGACCCGTGCCGAGCGGGAGAGCCAGAGCAAAACCCGCTTTCTCGCCACGGCGAGCCACGACCTGCGCCAACCACTGCACGCCATGTCGCTGTTTATTCAGCATCTGGACGAACGCGTCACGGAACCACCGGTGCGGCTTACCGTCAAGCGTCTGGCAGATTCGACCCATCTACTCCAGGCAATGCTCAATTCTCTTCTGGATATCTCCCGGCTCAGTGTCGGTATGGTCAGGCCGCAGTTGCGCGCATTCAATCTGTATCCATGGTTGCAGCGCATTCTTGGCACGCTTGAAGTGAGCGCCGAGGAACGAGGAATCACTATCGATCTTGATTGCCCGCCCCGTATCGCCGTGACCAGTGATCCGTTGCTATTGGAACGACTGGTACGCAATTTCCTCAATAATGCCTTGCTCCACTCCGATGCTACTGAGGTGAAGATTCAGGTATTTCGGGTTGAGGACCGGATACGTTTAGCGGTGGTAGACAATGGCCGCGGCATGAACGAAACAGAGCAGGAACGGATCTTTGAGGAGTTTACCCAGCTTCGTAATCCGGCTCGTACGCTGGAAAAAGGCGTAGGTCTTGGGTTGTCGATATGCCGCCAGCTGATTCATCTGTTGGAGTATCCATCGGGGCTGCGCTCGGCACCCGGCATGGGAGCCAACTTCTGGATCGAAGTGCCGACCGGTGACTGGATGGAGGATGTAATAACGCCCAACCGGGCCTTGCAGGAAAAGCTTGGTGGGCGAATTGCACTGGTAGAAAACGATCTTATCAATCGCGAGGCAATGGAAACGCTGCTCAGCCAGTGGGGCTGTGAGATCACCAGCTATGACAGTGCAGAACAGGCGCTGGAGAATATACAGCCCCAGAGTCTGGATCTATTGATCAGCGATTATCGGTTGGAGGGCGAACGTGACGGCATAGCCTTGATTCGGGAGCTTCGCGCGTCTCACTGTCATAACGGCCCAGCATTGCTGGTGACGGCAGACACCAGCGATGAAGTGACCGAGCAGGCCAGGTTGTCTGACATCGAAGTGATCAACAAACCGGTGCTCCCGGCGCGCCTGCGCCGCACGATTCAGCAGTTATTGCAGTCGATCCAGCCTGACGCCGGGCGCTAGAAACTGACCAGCCCGAGTTTGCGTGCAGTGCTCACGCACTCGGTCCGGTTATGGCAGCCCAGGGAGTTGAAAAGAGCCTTGAGATGGGTCTTGACGGTGTCTTCCGACAAATTCAGTCGCTGACAGATCACCTTGTTTGGTAGGCCTTCGGCAAGCAGGTCGAGAATCTCCAGCTGTCTTGGCGTGACGCCTACCTCCCTTGCCGAGCCTTGGCGGTCCAGGGGCTGGGTTCCATTGCCGATCACTACCTGCTCACCGAACAGCAACCGTGTTACGGCCTCGAGAAGCATGGTGCCGTCCGCCGTCTTGCTTATGAAGCCGGCGGCTCCAAGGTGCATGGCGGCATCCAGATCGCTCGGGCTATTGCTGGCGGTAAGGATCGCTATGGGAACCAGGGAGTCTAGTTTGCGAAGCTTTTGCAATAGCGCCAGACCGCTGCTATCGGGCAGTTGCAAGTCCAGCAGTACCAGATCGTAGGGATTAGCCAGTACCTGCTTTTCAGCTTCTGCAGCGGTATGGGCGTGGTCGAGAATGACACCGGAACACAGGTTCTGCAGAGTCAATGTCAGGCCATCAAGATAGATCTGATGATCATCTATGAGCAGGACACGGGTGTCGGGCGGGAGCGTGGGTGCCAGCATGGAATTATTCCTAGGCAATGCACCGCTTGAGGCGAGCAGGCGTCATTGAATTTTTTGTTGTAAGGCGATAATAAGCAACCTTGCACCCAAGGTCTAGCCGTGGAGTGTGTAAACGAATGGGCTGTTGGCGCAGGTCAGGCCGTAATCTGGGGCCGTCGCAAGTAAACGATCAATCCCAGATTGAAAATCAGGATCAATAAACAGCCGACGATCACTCCGGGCCATTCTGCCAGTCGCCAGAAGGGTTCCAGGTAATAGACGCCCAGGGCAGAGCCCAGGTAATAGAACACAGAGTACAGTGAAGATGCGCTGGCCTTGCTGTGCGTGGCATGCTGATTGATCCAGGCATTGGCTAGCGAGTGCGCGAGGAAAAATCCGAAAGCGCCACACACCAAACCGGCGACTATCAGCCACAGCTGCCCTGACAGCGTCAGAAGGCATCCGGCAAGCAGTAGTAGTACGCCAAGGGCCATGCCGGGTAGACCGCCACCGTTCTGGAAACGCCCTGACAGGGTTGCCGAAAAGGTACCTGCCAGATAGGTCAGAAACAACAGACCCAGTGCATCTGCGCCGAGTCGCCAGGGTGCCGCGCTGAGGCGAAAGGTCAGATAGGTATAGAGGTTGATGAAAATCATGAAATTGCAGCCACCCAGAAGAAAAGCGGGTAGTAATCGTGGGTTGCGCAGATGGTCGGCAAAATCTCTGAAGCTGCCGAACAGTGATAGGGGTTTGGGATGGAAGGCGGCCGGGCGAGGCAACAGTAATGCAACACCGATCAGTCCGATCAGAGTAAAGCCTGCCATGGTCAGGAAGACTGCTTGCAGACCCAGGTGTTGACCAATAAAGCCGCCCAGCAGACGCCCGCCCGCACCGCCCAGCGCATTACCGGCAATATACAGTCCCACTGCGGCAACCAACGCCCTGTGACCCATGCTATCGCCCAGATAGGCAACCGCCACTGCTGGTAATACACCCATGCAGATACCCATTGCTGCTCGCAACCAGAGAAGGGTGGTAAAGCCGGTTGTAAAGGCCATTATGACGGTGAGTAGCAACGTAAGAGCGATACCCATAAGCAACGGACCCTTACGACCAATCGCATCCGATAGCGGCCCATGCAGCAACAGAGAGCAGGCCAGGGTCAGGTTGGTCAGGGTGAAGGCGCTGCTGGCCTGCAGGGTGGTCACCTGATAAGTCTCGGCGATCAGCGGCAGTAAAGGGTGAATCGCATACAGGTTGGCGAAAACGACCAGCGAAGCCAGAATCAATCCCAGGCATGCGCGGCGAAATGCGGGCGTGCCTGACTCGATCAGTCCTTCAGCGCTCACGCAGTTCGCTGCGCAAAGCGCTGAGATCTTCGCGCAGCTGGCGCACTTCATCCAGCAGGAGTTCCTGATGTATGCCAGACAGCGTGCTGGCGTGGTGCTCTGGATGCAGCTCCTCGGTAACGCCGGACTTCAGTGCTTTGGCTGCAGCGATTCGCTCGCGCTGGTTCTGTATGGCATCGACGATCACGGCGATAAACAGGTTCAGCATCATGAAAGTGGCAATCAGAATGAAGGGCACAAAGTACAGCCAGGCGAAGGGGTACACTTCCATGACCGGACGTACGATACCCATCGACCAGCTCTCCAGCGTCATGATCTGGAACAGGGTATACAGGCTGGCGCCCAGCGTGCCGAACCAGTCCGGGAAAGCCTCGCCAAACAATTGCGTGGCAATGACTGCGGCCACATAGAACACCAGGCTCAGAAGTGCAACGATACTGCCCATGCCCGGTAACGCCGAGAGCAGAGACTGAACAACGATCTTCATGCTCGGCACCATCGATACCAGACGCAGCACTCGCAACACCCGCAGCGCACGCAGAACGGCCAGGGGTCCACTGGCCGGAACCAGCGCAATGGCGATCACCAGCGTATCAAACAAACCCCAAGGATCTTTCAGTAAGCGCCAGCCATGGGCAACGAATCGCAACCCGATTTCGACCACGAACATGGCGAGAATGATCCGATCCAGCGCCTTCAGCAGGTCGCCCCAGTGCTGCATCATGGTGGCAGAGGTTTCCAGGCCTAGAATCACGGCGTTGATCAGAATCAGTGCCATCACGAGAAACTGGAAACGGCGGTGCTCAAGCCTTTCGGCCAGGCGCTGACGCCAGGGCAGGGAGGTTTCAAGGGTTGCGGTGTTCATGCTTGCTCACACTGCTGACCGCAGGACGCGGTCAGGATCACGGGTTGGTCGGGTTCGGTGCGGCTTATTCGTCGATGCCGAAGGCGCACAGGGTATAGGTTGGAATGTCAGCATCCTGCATTTTGCGCGAACCGCCCAGATCCGGTAAGTCGATTATGGCGGCTGCTTCGTAGACCGAGGCGCCCAGCTGGTGAACCAGGCGCGCGGCAGCCATGAAGGTGCCACCAGTGGCAATGAGGTCGTCAAGCAGGAGTACCTGTTCGCCACCCTGGAATGCGTCACGCTGCACTTCCAGCTCTGCCTCGCTGTATTCGGTTTTATAGACATCCTTCAGTGTATCGCCGGGCAGCTTGCCAACCTTGCGAAATAAAACCAGAGGTTTGTTCAGCTCGTACGCCAGGACGGCACCGACCAGAAAGCCGCGGGCATCGATCGCACCGATATGCGTAATGGGCGATTCCACATAACGTTGGATAAGGCTGTCGGCGACCATGCGCATTGCCCGTGGTGAACGGTAAAGCGGCGTAATGTCGCGGAAAGTCACACCCGGCTTTGGAAAGTCAGGCACTGGCCGCACTAGGGACTTGATGGTGTACTCGTCAAAAATCATGCGGATTATCCTGATTCGTAGCCTACTCGAGGTTGCCGCCTGCCAGCGCGCAAAGTTCGGTATGTTCAAGAATTTCAATGTTCTTGCCTTCCGCAGCGATCAAACCTTGCTGCTGAAAACGAGTGAATACTCGGGACACCGTTTCGACTGCCAGGCCCAGGTAATTACCAATTTCGTTGCGCGACATGGCTAGCCGAAATGCACGAGCCGAGTATCCCCGGGCGCGAAAGCGTGCAGACAGATTGATCAACAGGGTGGCAATCCGCTCATCGGCTGTTTTCTTGGAGAGCAGCAGCATCATTTGCTGATCTTCACGTATTTCCCGACTCATCAAGCGCATGACCTGCTTGCGTAACTGAGGCATGACCGCCGTAAGATCATCCAGTCTTTCGAAAGGGATCTCACAAACCGAGGTGGTCTCCATCGCAACGGCAGAAACCGGGTAATGCTGATCGTCCATGCCTGAAAGGCCAATCATTTCACTGGCCAGATGGAAGCCGGTAATTTGTTCCTCGCCGGTATCGGACAGACTGAAGGTCTTGACTGCACCGGAGCGAAGAGCATAGATGGATGAAAAAGGCTCTCCCTGACGGAACAGCATCTCGCCCTTCTTCAGCGGCCGGCCTCGCTTGACTATTGCGTCGAGGGTATCCATCTCATCGGTCTGCAGAGCCAGGGGCAGGCACATGCTGGACAGAGAACAGTCCTTGCAGTGTGCCTCGGGTAGGGCGCGAAGGCGGATGGGATTGCTCATATCAACACCTGATTGGCCAAAAACGATTCCCAAGATTACATCATGGGTGCGGCATGTTCCATGTTAGCTGTGCCAAATCAGTCAGCCTGTTACTTGTATCTGGTTCTCAGTGATGGTGCCCGTTGGCCTCGGGAGCATCTTGAGACAGACTTGGCGTTCCGCCATGCCCCATTAACCAGGCCTTGTGGGGGCCGGGTAGGGTCCAGATACCGAACAGGATGACCAGTATGGCTGCCGTGACTCGCACACTGCGGTTACGCAGAAAAGCCAGCATGCGCTCAGCCATGAGGCCGGTGGCCAGAAGGGTAGGCAATGTGCCCAGGCCGAATGTCAACATCAGCATAGCTGAAAGCAAGCCGTCGCCATGGCTGCTTGCCCATATCAGAGTGCTATAGACCAGGCCGCAGGGCAGCCAGCCCCAAAGGGTGCCGAGGGCCAATGCTCGAGGAGCACTGCTGACCGGCAGCAGTTTGCGTGCGTGTGGCTCGATGTGGCGCCAAAGGCCACGACCGACGCGCTCTATCTGGGTGAGTCCGGCCCACCAGTTGGCCAGGTACAGCCCCATGGCGATCATCAGCAATCCTGCGATAGTTCGCAGAATCATCCCCAATCCCAGGTCCTGTGCCAGCCAGCCCAGGCTTCCTACCAGCGCACCTGCCGTGGCATAACTGATGATGCGGCCTGCGTTATAGCCAAGCAGAATTCGCCAAAGGGTCCAGCCTTTGCGCTGTTGAACCGGGATGCTCATCGTTAGCGCACCCATCAGACCGCCACACATACCGATGCAGTGACCACCTCCGAGTAGGCCCAGCGCCAGGGCGGTCAGAAACAGAGGTAGTAACTCGACGCTCAAGAGCGCGGCTCCGATGGGTTATCCCGTGTTTCCTTCTGGTCGTCGCTCAGGTCTGCGGAGCTGTCTTCTCCCGCCTCCTGGATCTGCTTGCGGGCTTCCAGGTGAGCCGGGTCCTCGTCGTCAAAAAGAATGCTGTGGGCTGGCCCATCCAGATCGTCGTACTGGCCGGTATTCACCGCCCAGGTAAATACCCAGATCGCTATGATGACCAGCACTATGGCGATCGGAATCAGAATGTAGAGTACGGTCATGCCAGAGACTCCTGCATGCGGGGTGCGTCTGGCCTGGCTGGTGGCATCGCCTTTATGCGTGTGAGGCGTAACGCATTAAGTACCACCAGCAACGAGCTTGCAGACATGCCAATGGCTGCCCACGCGGGCGTCACCATGCCCAGCGCGGCGAGGGGCAGAATGCTGGCATTGTAGGCGCTTGCCCAGAACAGGTTCTGTAGCATGATGCGGCGCGTACGTCGGGCCATATCCATCGAGCGAAGCAACACGCCCAACTGGCTGCTGAGCAGCACGGCGTCGGCACTGGTCTTGGCCAGGTCGGATGCTTCGCCCATGGCGATGGAGATGTCGGCACTGGCCAGGACCGGCACGTCATTCACTCCGTCGCCGAGCATCAAAAGGCGCGCCCCACCAGCCTGCAAGTCCTGCACGAAAGCTAGCTTGTCTGCGGGGCTGGCGTTGCCGATAGCTTCGGGGATGCCCAGACGTTCCGCCATGGCATCAACCACATGGGGATAGTCGCCCGACAGCAGTATTACGCGCATTCCCCGGTCGCGCAGACTGCGAATAAGTTGCGGCGCATCGTGTCGTACGCGGTCATTTAGAACAAACCATGCCAGCGGTCCGTTTGTATCGCCAAGCAGTAGCCATTGCCCTGGCTGATCAGGTAGTTGCGGCGGTAGCTGAGCACTGATTTCGGCCACGTAATCGGGCTTGCCGATACGCAGTAGACGCCCGTCACAGCGACCTTCCAATCCTCGGCCAGGATGGCTGACGATGGCCTCTGCCTGGCCTGTCGTGCGGCCAAAAGCCCGGGCAATGGGGTGTTCCGAGCGTCCTTCGAGTCGCTGCGCCAGTTCCAGCGCGCTTTCGGTTGTCTCGCCGGGAAAGGGCTCGATGCGCTCCAGCGTCATGCAGCCCTCGGTGAGGGTCCCGGTTTTGTCGAGCACCACGGTGTCTATACGGGTCAGGCCTTCGAGTACGTGACCCCGGGTGATCAATAGACCAAGCTTCTGCAGGCTTCCCGTTGCTGTCGTCAGCGCGGTCGGAGTGGCCAGGGACAGCGCGCAAGGGCATGTGGCTACCAACATCGCAAGTACGATCCAGAAAGCGGTTTCGCCATTGACATTCCACCACCACAGACCGCCGACAACGACCGCCGCGCTGAGCACCGTAAGGAGAAAGTACTGGGCTACCTGATCGGCAAGGCGACCCAGCCGAGGCTTGTCGGATTGAGCGCGCTCGAGCAGTTGTACTATCGCTGATAGTCGGGTTTTGTCGCCGACTGCATCGACACGGATGCGCAGGGGGCTCTCCACGTTGAGCGTTCCTGCGGTAACGTTATCACCCGGTTTTTTCGCCAGCGGCATGTATTCACCGGAGAGCGCCGACTCGTCGATACTGCTGATGCCATCGACGATAATGCCATCAGCCGGAATGCTGTCGCCGGGTCGCACATCGAGCAGATCCCCCGGGCGAACTTCATCGAGCATGATGCGCTCTGGCTGGCCAGCACCGTCTATACGCACTGCGCTTGGGGGCAGCAGGCTTACCAGTCTGGCGGTACTTTCAACCGTGCGCTGGCGAGCGCGGCGCTCCAGATAGCGACCGGCAAGCAGAAAGAACGCAAACATGGTAACCGAGTCGAAATAGATCTCCCCGGTGTTGGTCACGGTAGCCCAGATACCTGCCAGGTAAGCACCGCCGATAGCCAGGGATACCGAAACATCCATGCTCAGGCGGTGATTGCTCAGGTCCCGCCAGGCACCCTGGAAGAAGGGCACGCAGCTGTAGAAGACCACAGGAGTGGTCATCAGGAGGCTTACCCAGCGAAGAATAATGGCCATATCTTCGGTTAGGTCCTGGTTGAACTCCTCATAGAGGGCCATGGTAGCCATCATTACCTGCATGAACATCAGACCCGCCAGTCCAAGCCGGCGCAAATAGCGGCGATTTTCCGCTGCTATCTGCTCGCTGGCCTTGTTCTGCTCCCAGGGTTGGGCTGCGTAACCGATACGCTTGATTTCTGCGAGCAGGGTGGAAAGCCGGGTTTGTGAGGATTCCCAGCGCAGAGTCAAGCGATGGTTGCCCAGGTTCAACGTGGCTTCAGCCACACCGGGCAGCTGGATCAGCCGTTTTTCAATCAGCCAGCCACAGGCTGCACAGCTGATGCCATCAATGAGCAACTGGATTTGCTGCTCGGGTCCATCGGTTTGTACATAGCGTGCCTGAACATCCGGCCGATCAAGAAGCTCAAGCTCTTCTTGGACTACTTTAGGGAGTGCCTGGGGGTTGGCCGAAATTTCGGTGCGGTGGCGATAATAGGAGTCCAGGCCGCCGGCCACAATCGCGTCTGCTACCGCCTGGCAGCCTGGGCAGCACATCGGGCGAGTCTCGCCCAGAATGCGACATTGCCAGTTGGAACCGGCAGGAACCGGTTCACCGCAGTGGTAGCAAGGCTCGGCCATGGATCATCTAGTGTTGAGCTGGTAGGTGCGGTCGCTAGCCAGAAAGACCTCGTCGGTCAGTCTCCAGCCAGCATCCCCAGGGCGCGCCGGATCACTCAGGTCGACATAGTGACGACCTTCGATTCGCTCGGGCATCTGACCCGCGTAGGCATTTTCGGCAACCCGGTTTAACATGATGACCCGGTCCCGGTTGGAGTGGGACGGTGAAATCAGATCAAACTGCAGTGTTGGCGGCTGCTCCTGAAGATCGCCGGTCAGCGTCAGACTGACTTCGCCGGTCGTATCATCTATGGCAAATGTGGCCGCCAGCTCGAGGTCACGGGCCATCTTGTCCCGGCCCAGGTGCATGTTGATGGCGCGACCTTCCTTGTAGTAATTGTCACGTACCATGCTGTCCTGATATGCGATGGATATGAACAACAATCCCAGGCCGATAACGACCGCGAAAACCAGGATGCCGATCAGGAACCACGGCCAGAACTGTTTGTACCAGGGTGGGATGTTGCTCTCGTCGTGCATAACTTGTTACCTGAGTCTGGGGCCCATGAAGCGGCTTTCCGCTTCGGCTGAAATATCCGGGTCGTCCACGGCTATGATCTTGAATTCAACCGGCATATTGGTGCTGGTCATGAATTGTGGATCAAGCTGAACGTTGACCGGTAGCTGCAGGTGCTCGTTGGCATCCAGACTCAAACGATCATCCTGCAGGTCCATACGCAATTCGGGGTGGCCGTCGACGGACAGCGTAAAGCTGCGCGGTTCCTGGCTTTTGTTGAATATGCGAATGATGTAAACGTTTTCTATATTGCCACCATTGGCTTCGCGGAACAGCACGTTCCGGTCCCGTGCAACGTCTAGCGATACTTTCGACAGACTGGTGACGGTCACCGCGAACAGCCCCATCATGATTGCCAGTAGTGCGCCGTAACCCAGCAGGCGAGGGCGCAACATGTGCGTCTTCTCGCCACTGAGATTGTGCTCAGTGGTGTAGCTGATCAGGCCACGAGGGTATTCCATCTTGTCCATGATCTCGTCGCAGGCATCAACGCAGGCGGCGCAGCCTATGCACTCGTATTGCAGCCCGTCGCGAATATCGATACCAGTTGGGCACACCTGTACACACATGGTGCAGTCGATGCAGTCACCGAGGCCGGCTTCTGCCGGATCCACGCCCTTCTTGCGTGGTCCACGTGCTTCGCCGCGACGTGGGTCATAGGCAATGATGAGGGTGTCCTTGTCGAACATCACGCTCTGAAAACGGCCATAGGGGCACATGTAGAAGCACACCTGTTCACGCATCCAGCCCGCGTTGATGTAGGTAGCCATGGTGAAGAAGAACACCCAGAACAGCGTCCAGCCGTCAATGGCGAAGGCAAAGGTGTCGGGTACCAATTCCCGGATGGGTGTGAAATAGCCGACAAACGTCAAGGCCGTAACCAGTGAGACCGCTATCCAGATTGCATGTTTGGCACTGCGTCTGGCCAGTTTGTTGGCGTCCATTCGCGCCTTGTCGAGCTTGATACGCGCGTTGCGCTCGCCTTCGGTAACCCGCTCGGCCCACATGAAAATCCAGGTCCAGACTGTTTGTGGGCAGGTATAACCGCACCACACCCGTCCAGCGAATACGGTGATGAAGAACAGGCCGAAGGCACAGATAATCAGCAGGAAGGAGAGCAGGAAAAAATCTTCCGGCTGGATGGTTGCACCAAATACGTGGAACTGTCGCGCCGGCAGATCGAACAGCACAGCCTGGCGGTCGCCCCATTGCAGCCAGGCGGTGCCAAAGTAGAGCAGGAATAGAAAACCTACTCCGAGCAGGCGGATATTGCGGAAGAGGCCTTTGTAGGAGCGCGGATGTATCTTGTCGCGCTTGGCATAGAGCTCAATGGTTTGAGCATCACCCGGGGTGACGTTCTTGACGGGGATCTTTTCGCTCATGGGAATCTGTCCTGGTCTGTGCAGGAGGGGCCCGGCCGGTATTCCGGCCGGGACTGGTCTTACTCAGCCACTCAAGGATAGGGTGGCTGATGAGGTTACGCCATGCGACAGGGCGTCGCGGAAGGCGCTCTGATAATTACTGCTCAGCCTCGGTGTTGGTTTGTGACAGGCTGTAAACGTAGGCGGTAAGCATATGGAGCTTGTCATCCCCCAGGTGAGCCTGGGAAGGCATGTTACCGTTGCGGCCATAGCGCAGGGTCTGCTGAATCTGCAGCAAGCTGGAACCATACAGCCAGATATCGTCAGTCAGGTTTGGCGAACCGATAAGTTCGTTACCCTTGCCCTCGGGACCGTGACAGGCCACGCAGTTGGTAGCGAAAACCTTGGAACCCAGTGTGGTGTCAACGCCGTCAGTCTCGAGACCAGCCATTTCACGGACATAAGCGGCGGTGCTGCGCACGCCATCCTCACCGATGACAGCCAACCAGGCCGGCATTGCGGCTTGGCGCCCCTGATTCAATGTTGTCCTGATCTGGTCCGGCTTGCCGCCCCAGATCCAGTCATTGTCGGTCAGGTTTGGAAAGCCGAATGCACCGCGGGCGTCCGATCCGTGGCAAACCGAGCAGTTGATCGCGAACAGACGCTGACCAATGCGCAGGGCATCCGGGTCCTTGGCTACATCTTCTACCGACATATCCGCGTAGTTTGCGAAGATGGGCGCATACTGCTCGCGAGCGTCGGCAACTTCCTCTTGGTATTGTCCTACCTGCGTCCAGCCCAGTACGCCAGGAAACTTACCCATACCAGGATAGAGAATCAGGTAGATAACGGCGAATACGATCGTCGCCAGGAACAGCATGAACCACCAGCGTGGCAGGGGGTTGTCATACTCTTCAATACCATCAAAAGAGTGGCCGAGCGTCTCCTCTGTTTCCTCTGGTCGCTGCCCCTTGCGCGTGGCAAACAGCAGCCACAGCGTCAGGCCAATCATGATCAGGGTGAGGACAATGATGTATCCGCTCCAGAAATTACTCATTGCTTGCTACTCCTAGCGTCGTTCTTCTCACTGGACTTCTTTTCGTTATAAGGCTTTTCGGCTTCATCAGGCTCATCGGCGAAGGGCAGTTGTGCCGCCTCGTCGAAATCCTTTTTCTTGTAGGAGCTATAGGCCCATACGGTGACACCAATAAACGCCAGCATCGCTAAGATGGTGGCAATACCGCGCAAAGTGTTGATATCCATAATGATTACCGACGATCCGAGAGTACGGTGCCCAGGTGTTGCAGGTAGGCGATCAGCGCGTCCATCTCAGGCACACCCTCAACCATTTCCTGCGCGCCGGCGATGTCCTCATCGGTGTAAGGCACGCCCAAGCGCTGCATGGCACGTAGCTTGGCTTCGGTATCCTTGCCGCTGAGAACATTTTCCTGGAGCCATGGGTACCCAGGCATCTTGGACTCCGGAACCACATCACGAGGATTGATCAGGTGAGCGCGGTGCCAATCGTCCGAGTAGCGTTGACCAACGCGTGCCAGATCCGGGCCGGTGCGCTTGGAGCCCCACAGGAAGGGGTGCTCCCAGACGCTTTCACCGGCTACCGAGTAGTGACCATAACGCTCGGTCTCCGAACGGAAGGGGCGGACCATCTGCGAGTGGCAACCCACGCAGCCCTCGCGGATATAGATATCCCGACCTTCCAGTTCCAGAGCGGTATAGGGCCGCAGACCCTCAACCGGCTGTGTGGTTTCCTGTTGGAAAAACAGCGGAACGATTTGGGTAAGGCCACCGAAGCTGATCGCGATCACGATCAGCACGACCAGCAGGCCCAGGTTCTTTTCTACCAATTCATGCTTCATCGATATGCTCCTCAGGCCATTTGCGCAGCGGCTTGTGCTTCAGCCGGCTGATGGGCGCGAATAGTGCGCCAGACGTTATATGCCATTAGCAACATGCCAAACAGGAAGAATGCACCGCCAATCATGCGGACGATGTAGCCAGGATGACTGGCTTCCAGTGCCTCAACAAAGCTGTAGGTCAAGGTGCCGTCGACGTTCACTGCGCGCCACATCAGGCCCTGGGTGATGCCGTTAACCCACATGGAAACGATGTACAGCACTGTGCCCACGGTAGCGAGCCAGAAGTGCACATTGATAAGCCCAACGCTGTGCATCTCCTCGCGGCCAAAGACCTTCGGGATCATGTGATACATGGCGCCGATGGAGATCATCGCAACCCAGCCCAGAGCACCAGCGTGAACGTGGCCGATGGTCCAGTCTGTGTAATGCGACAGGGCGTTCACCGTCTTGATAGCCATCATCGGGCCTTCAAACGTGGACATGCCGTAGAACGCTAGGGAAACCACCAGGAAGCGCAGGATCGGATCGGTGCGCAATTTGTGCCAGGCACCCGACAGAGTCATCATGCCGTTGATCATGCCGCCCCAGCTGGGCGCCAACAGGATCAGTGACATTACCATGCCAAGGGACTGGGCCCAGTCAGGCAGAGCGGTGTAGTGCAGGTGGTGAGGGCCGGCCCAGATATAGATGGCGATCAGTGCCCAGAAGTGCACGATCGACAATCGATAGGAGTAGATCGGGCGACCGGCTTGCTTGGGTACGAAGTAATACATCATGCCCAGGAAGCCTGCAGTCAGATAAAAGCCTACTGCGTTGTGCCCGTACCACCACTGAATCATCGCGTCAGTCGCGCCGGCATATATCGAGTAGGATTTGAACAGGCTGACCGGCATAGCCATGCTGTTGACGATATGCAGTACCGCAACAGTGATGATAAATGCGCCGAAGAACCAGTTACCTACATAGATGTGCTTCATCTTGCGCTTCATGACCGTTCCGAAGAACAGCAGGGCGTAGGAAACCCAGACTATGGCAATCAGAATATCGATCGGCCATTCGAGCTCTGCGTATTCCTTGGTTGACGTCAAGCCCAGGGGCAAAGTGATGGCCGCAAGCACGATAACGGCTTGCCATCCCCAGAACACAAAGGCAGCCAATCCGTCAGACATCAGTCTGGCCTGCGATGTGCGCTGAACAATGTAAAGCGATGTGCCCATGAGCGCGCAGCCACCAAAAGCGAAAATTACGGCATTGGTGTGAAGCGGACGCAGGCGACCAAAACTTGTCCAAGGCAAATCAAAGTTGAGGGCTGGCCAGACTAGCTGGGCGGCAAGAAAGACACCTAAGGCCATACCAACAATACCCCAGATGACCGTCATGACGGCAAACTGGCGTACTACCTTGTAGTTATAGGCTGTCGAAGTGGTAGCTGTGCTCATGCGAGATTCCACGGATAGCAATGGGTTTATGGGTTCTGAAGCGGCGGCAAGTATGAGCAAAGGTGCCCGTCATTGCAATGACACAGGTCAAGGTATCAGCTGGTTGCGACCGCTCTGGCCGGCCATCAGAGGCCTATCTGTTTCATGACGATGACGATGGGAAACCGGAGCTCCACATTCGCCTGCATTGCGCAAGACTGGTAACCGACACGAATATATAGTTGTATGGTCGGTCCCTTTCCATCCATCCCTGTCGGACGGACGAGGAGAGGGCTAAGGAAAGCTTAGTGGTCATATGGCCATAAGTGAAGCGAATACCCTTAATGAATACGCGGCATCTTGTCGCAGCTTTAACAGGTCTCCATCGTGCTAACGACCCCAATCATTGACATACCCCCCGCCGATCAACGTCTTGGGACATTGTTGCTCGCCCATGGCGCCGGCGCACCGATGGACAGCGAGTTCATGCAGCAATTGGCTGTGGCGCTCAGCGGCCAGGGTATCGCCGTGGTGCGGTTCGAGTTTCCCTATATGCAGGCGCGCCGGGCTAGCGGCAAGCGCTCTCCGCCCAACCCCATGCCGAGGTTGCTCGATACCTTCCGTGAACAGTGGAGACAGGTTAGCCAGACTCAGAGCGGTCCATTGCTCCTGGGCGGAAAATCCATGGGCGGCAGGGTAGCCAGCATGCTTGCCGACGAGCTGGGGGCTTCGGGTCTGGTCTGTTTCGGCTATCCGTTCCACCCGCCAGGTAAACCAGAGAAAACCCGAGTCGAACACCTGGCGGAGTTGATAACGCCGGCGCTAATGGTGCAAGGCACCCGCGATGCGTTTGGTAAGCCAGACGAAGTGGCGAGGTACGCGCTATCCCCGGCAGTTCAATTGTATTGGCTTGAAACTGCAGATCATGACTTCAAGCCCCTCAAAAGCAGTGCGCAGAATCAGACTGACATGATTCAACAGGCCGCCCGGACGGCAGGCCTGTTTTGCGAGGGGTTGCTCAGACACCGAGCGCCTGGGGCAATACACCGGCGCTGAGGGTTCCCCAGCGACGACCATTAACCTCAAGCGGGACGTAGAGTACAAATACGATCGTGGTGCTTCCCGGTAAAACGAAACTTCCCATCCCTAGATGCTGCACTCTGTTGAGATTGTCCAGTTCCCAGCCCTTGGCGACCACGAAGCGCTTGTGCATGCTCTTGGCCGCGTCCACTCTCGGGTCCCCGGTAGGCTCCTGTGAAGTAACAGTACGACTGGCCCCCAGGTAACCGTGGTCGTCTGTTGCCACTATGTAGATTACGCCGTCCTGGCCCTGTGAGTCCCACTGGTCAAACAGCGGCTGCACGCGCTTGCGGTAGGCATCAGCCCAACTGACATTGTGCTTGGGGGGGTTGGTACCGGCAATAGGGGTATAGTGGCGGTCGAATACATTGACGCCCTGGCTCAGCAAGTCTGCGAGCTCGCCTTCGATCGTACGGCGACGCTCCATAAGCTTGTCGGTGGCCGCTTCCAGGTTGCCCTGGCCAAGTCTGAAGCGGCACAGCACCTGCAAGATCTGATTGGTATTTTCCCGCTGGATATCAGTCTGCTTCAAGCTATCGACCATGCCTTTGCTGATTGTCAGGCTCAAATCACGAATCGCAGTGCCGTGCTCGTGGGTTTCACCGTTGGTCACGGTCAGCTGTTCAAGTGCGCTGCTGACCATGAGCAGGTCGTCATTGGCCTTCTGAAAGTCAGAAACCATGTTTTCGAACTGATCTGCCGCAGTGCTTACGGCAGTTCCCGCATGGTCAGACTGTTCCTGCATGATGTGGGTTTGCTGGTCCGCTCCGGACATGGCGGTGAGCATCTGTTCCATGAGCTGACCGATCTGGTCCGCCGCGCTGCCCACCTTGATTGACAGATTACGCACTTCGTCTGCTACCACGGCGAAGCCCCGGCCTTGCTCGCCTGCACGCGCTGCCTCGATCGCCGCGTTCAGTGCCAGCATATTGGTCTGGGCAGAAAAATCCTGGACGGTCTTGAGAATCTGTCGGATCTGGCCGGATGTATTGCCCAGGGCCGTGATGTTTTCCTTGAAACCCGCCATAGACTGGCTGATCTGTTGCATCTGAGTTCTCGCCGTACCCAGCTGTTCGCTGGATTGGCGGGCTACATCCAGATTGCGGGAGTTCATGTGGGTAATGTCCGAGGTCCGGCCGGTGACGTCCTGCAAGGCGCTAGTGGTCTGCTCGGTGGCCTGGAAAATAAGTTCGGAAAGACTCTGCTGTTTTTTTGCATCCAGTGCAGCCTGATCGGCCAGCAAACGACTTTGCGCTGAGGTAAAAGCGATGCGTACGCATTGCTGCTGCAAATTGACCATCATGTCACGCAGCCGATCCGTGATTACGTCGATCTGCTGCATTCCGGTGGAGGCAGTTGAGCGCTCTGAGCTGCCGGCTGACAGGTTCAGGGTCTCACCATTCATCGCCTTCAAGCGCTGCATGACCGGACCGTGATCAGACTCGCCACGGCGGCTGTACCAGGTCAACAACACAGCGACCGGCGCCAGAACCAGAACCAGGCCGAATAAGAGACCCGAGGTCTGCCACAGTAAAATAGCGATAAAAACTATCTGGCAAGCCATCAGGATTATAAAAGGAACAACGGCAGGAATTGGTGGCGATACGGGCGCATCGCCAGCAGTCTGCTCCGTTCTTGAAGCGGCTTGGTTTTTCATGTCTTCCCCAACGCAGGTATACAGCAATTTTTTTGTTTTTCGGTGCCCGTTACTGGACACCTGTGCGGAGTATAAAGCGAGAAGAGCTTCTCCGTACCGATGTTATCGGCACGCTGAGCAGATCAATTAGCGGTAATTCGGCCATTTTCGAAGGCAAAATTGGCGCATATTTGCTGCGGCGACCGGCAGAACCGGTCGCGCGCCGCATTAATTGGCCAGAGAAGGCAGCCAGAGCGAGATGGACGGGAACATGATCAGTAGCACCGTTGCCAGCAGCAGGATCATGATAAAGGGTGGTGTGCCCTTGATAACGTCAAAGTAGGGTCTGCGGAATACCGCCATTGCGGTAAATATGTCGCAACCGAATGGCGGTGTTGCCGAGCCAATGGCTGCCTGCAGGGTGACGATGACCCCCACATGTATGGGGTCAAGCCCGGCAACCTCGACAGCAGGCTTGAACAGCGGTGTCAGGATCAGGATCACCACAATCGGATCAACGAACATACACCCGACAAAAAACGAGATAGCGATCAGCCCCAGTACCAATGTCTGGCTATCACCTATGGATTCGATTACCGGCCCGAGGATCGCCTGAGGTATCCCGGCAAAGGAGATGGTGTAGGTAAAGGCATTGCCTGCGGCGACGAGAATGAATACGACGCCGGTTATCAGTCCTGTTGACAGCGCGATATCCCAAAGTTCGCGGACCTTTACCGAGCGCAGTATGACCACCTCGAGCACCAGGGCATACAGCACCGCGATGGCGGCTGCTTCGGTCGGGCTGAACAGGCCACCGTAAATACCGCCGACCACAACCACCGGAAAACCAAGCGGTAACAGAGCCTTTTTCAACGCTTCCCAGCGCATCAGCCAGCTGGCACGTTCCTCTGGCTCGATTCCCATGCGGATCGAGCCAATCCAGCAGTAGATCGAAAACATTATGAGGATCAGAAAGCCTGGGAGAATGCCGGCTATGAAGAGATCGCCGATGGAGGCGCCCGACACCACGCCGTAGATGATCATGCCGATGCTCGGCGGAATCAACAGGGCGATGTCGCTGGCGTTGATGATCAAAGCGATGCTGAACGCATCCGAGTAGCCTTTCTGTAGTAGCTTCGGGCGCATCGGGCCGCCCATCGCGACGACGGTGGCCTGTGTTGAGCCTGAGACAGCGCCAAACAGCGTGCAACCTGCTGCAGTAGTGATGGGTAGGCCGCCACGCAAGTGGCCCACAAAGGTCTGTACCAGATCCAGCAGGCGATTGGCTGTATGTCCGCGGGTCATCAAATCGGCAGCAAAGATAAACAAAGGTACCGCTGCCAGCGCCCAGGATTGCACGCCGCTGATCATCTGCCCCATCAGTAATCCGACATTGCTCATGTCCAGGACCAGAAACAGCAACATGAGGCTGGCTATGAGTAATGGAACCATCATGGGAAAGCCCAGCAGCAGCAGCACTATCATCGTTATGATGATGAAGGTCAGCATGGGAAAATCCCCTGTTCAAATTTGCTCAGCTTAGATGTGCTCAACGTCCACCTCCTCATAACGTTCCTTTTCGTTGAAGGAGCGGTAGATGTCCTTGGAGATCAGATTGCGCACGGCTGTTAACCAGTACTGGATGCCCGCCAGTGCGAAGCCGATAGGGGCGACCATGTAGGGGATCCAGAGGGGAATCTGCAGTGCGGAGGAGTTGCGGCCACGCGACTGAATCGCTTCAACATAATCCCAGGCGTGCCAGCAGAAATAGAACATCAATGCGCCGGTCAGAAGGCTGATCGTCACCAGCGCTGCCTTGCGCGGCAATCCATTGAGTTGGTCATAGAGGGCCGACATGCAGATGTGCCTGGCCTTGCGCACACCATAGCCCAGACCTGCGAAGGTGATGATCACCATGCTCATCTGGGTAAGTTCGACCTGGCCGGTCACCCCCGTACTGAACAGTTGTCTGCCGATTACATGGACAATCAACATGCCAGCAACAAAAAGTACGGTAAAACCGAGAATACCTTCCTCGATATATTCGGCCAGTCGATCAAGTACGGAGAAAACCTTTTTGGCTTTGCGCTTCAGCGAATCAGCGGCGGAGGGGTCAGGGCTCCCGGGCATGTGTCTGTCCTTTGCTGTGCTCAAATCTTGTTTCGCTCCAAGGTGCGGGACAAGATCCAGACCAGCCCCCGGCTTGGTATGACCACGGGCTATTTCATTGTGTGCACCCAAGCGGATCGCTCTGGCACGGTAATGTTCCTTTTCAACATAGCGCATCTGGATTGTCTTTGCACAGAATGGACAACCTCTAGTCATGTGTTATGGTTTAGAAGTTAACCAGAACAATTCATAAGGAGCGTTCCATGAAATTGCGTAATGGATTTATAGGTATGGCAGCGTTAGCGTTAGCTGCGTGTGGAGGCGATGAACCAGAAACCACTGCCCCGGAAACAGCAGCGGCGCCCGAACCTGCGGAAACAACGGTGCAGACCTGGCGCATTGGTCTGGAAGAAATTGAAGGTAGCGTGCAGTACGAATATGGCGCCAAATTCGCCGAACTCATCAACGAGAAGACAGACGGCGAAGTTGAAGTGAAGCTGTTTCCCTATGGGCAGTTAGGCGGACTGACCGATATCTACGATCAGGTGCAGGCCGGCGCAATCGAATTAGCGTTTGGATCTGGCTTTCTGGGTGGTACGGTCCCCGAGTCCCAGCTTTTCAGCCTCAATTTCGTCCTTACTGACGACGAAATGAAGAATACTCAAATTCTCAACGATCCAGCTTTCCGCCAGCACCCTGATCTGGTCGAAGCCTTCAACGAGCGTGACTTGCATCCCCTGGCCATTGTGCCTGAGGGCTGGCAGGTATGGAGTGCCAACAAGGCGGTCCGCACGCCAGCAGATTTTGATGGCATGGCCATCCGGACCATGGATAATCGCCTGCTGCGGGAAACCTACAGTGCCTATGGCGCCGATCCTACTACCATGGAATATGGTGAGTTGTTCAGTGGCATGCAGTTGGGCCAGCTGGATGGCAACATCCAACCAGTCTTCGCACACCAGGAGATGGATTTTTACCAGGTCCAGGACTATTTGGTCTTTGCCAATCAGGCGCAGTTCATCGCCACCTTCATGGCCAATCAGAACTGGTATGAAGGTCTGTCGGATGACTACAAGGAAGCCGTCGACGAGACTGTCGTGGAGCTGATTCCCTACATCCACGATGTACAGACCCGTCTGAATGAAGATCGTCTGAAAACAATCACCGAAAATAGTGACATCGAGCTGGTATACCTCACTCCAGAAGAGCGTGAAGCTTTCAGGGAATTGAGTCTGCCTGTACGCGACACTTTTGCTGAAATGGTTGGTGAGCGCGGTGCTCGTCTGATGACGGTATTGATCGACCTGGTCGATGAAGCAGAAACTGAAGCGGAGCCGGCTGACGAGAGCGCCGATATGGCCGAGACTGATGCGGCTGAAATGACCGAAGAAGCCGAAATGGAAGAAATGGCGGAGTAATGCTGGCAAGCCTGATTGGCGGAAGGGAATAGGAGTCGAACCTACCAGACGCGCCTAGCGCATCTCACCGGGTTTGAAATCCGGGCGCCCCACCGGGGACGATGCCCTTCCGTTGGCCGCTAGGCTAGCATAGAGAAGGCGACAGGCTCAGAGTCTGTCGTCTTTTTTTATGTCTGTTTGCCGCTGGAATGTCGCCCTGCTGTGGCGACTTGGATCAAGCCCGACCTTTCATGCTTCGGAGTCCGCCAGTACGATACACCCATATTCTTGTTCTCCCGGATGAATTATGACCGACATATCGCGCTCTGCTGTAGAAAATGCCCTGGCCCAGTATCAGGACCCTTATCTTAAAACGGACCTCATCACTGCGGGGTGCCTGCGCAGTCTCGAGATCAGTGGATCAGATGTTCAGGTCGAATTCGTGCTTGGCTATGCGGCTGCGGGTATCAAAAGTGGTATCGAGCAGATGCTCCAGGTAGCACTGCAAAACCTCGATGGAGTGGGTTCGGCGCGTGTTTCTGTGAGCTGCAACGTCCTGGGCGCTCCTGCCCAGGGTGCAATAGCGTCCCTGGATAACGTCAAGAATATCGTCGCGGTAGCATCAGGCAAGGGAGGTGTGGGCAAATCTACCACTGCAGTCAATCTTGCGCTGGCGCTGGCCCGTGAGGGAGCCAGGGTTGGGGTTCTTGATGCAGATATCTACGGACCAAGCATGGGGTTGATGTTGGGGCTGCCAGAGGGTACGCGGCCGGAGGTCAAGGATCAGAAGTTTTTTGTTCCGTTGCGAGCGCATGGTATCCAGGTAATGTCCATGGCCTTTCTGGTGGATGACAAAACACCTATGGTCTGGCGTGGCCCGATGGTGTCAGGTGCGCTCATGCAGCTGTTAACACAGACAGCCTGGGACGATCTCGATTATCTGGTGGTGGATATGCCCCCAGGCACGGGTGATATTCAGCTCACCCTGGCGCAGAAAGTGCCAGTGACCGGCGCCGTTATAGTGACTACTCCGCAGGATCTGGCTCTTCTGGATGCGAAAAAGGGTATGGAAATGTTTGCCAAGGTCAATATTCCGGTACTCGGGATTGTGGAGAATATGGCAATTCATATCTGCTCTAACTGCGGCCATTCAGAGCATCTGTTCGGTGAGGGCGGGGGCGAGCGACTGGCCAATGATTACGGTGTTGATCTGCTGGCCTCCATGCCCCTGTCGATGATGATCCGTGAGCAGACCGATGGAGGTGTTCCAACGGTTGTTGCCGAGCCAGAATGTCAGATCAGCATGCTATACCAGGACATGGCCCGGCACGTCGGCGCGCGTATCGCCGAGCGAGCCAGGATGGGTGTTGCGATGCCCGACATCAGTATAAGCGATGATTGAGTTTTACCAGGCAGGGCGGGTACTGCGGGCGGGGCTTTTTCCCGCCGGCATTACCCGGTAACATGCTGTCTCTTTTCGGCACATCGCAGGGCACATCATGAGCATCAAGTCTGACCGTTGGATACGTCGCATGTCCCAGGAACAGGGAATGATCGAGCCCTACGTTGAGCGCCAGGTACGCGGGGAGGAGGGTAGTCGGGTCATCTCCTACGGAGTGTCCAGCTACGGCTACGATGTGCGCTGTTCCAACGAGTTCAAGGTGTTCACCAACATCCACTCGGCCACAGTCGATCCCAAGAATTTCGACGAGAATAGCTTTGTCGATATAACCAGCGACGTGTGTATCATCCCGCCGAATTCCTTTGCGCTGGCTCGAACTGTCGAGTACTTCCGGATTCCCCGTAACGTTCTGACTATCTGCCTGGGCAAGAGCACCTATGCGCGCTGCGGCATCATCGTCAACGTGACTCCACTGGAGCCCGAGTGGGAAGGTCATGTAACGCTGGAATTTTCCAACACCACGACGTTGCCTGCCAAGATCTACGCGAACGAGGGTGTAGCGCAGATGCTGTTTTTTGAATCTGACGAGCCCTGTGAGGTGTCCTACCGCGATCGCGGTGGCAAATACCAGGGCCAACGGGGCGTTACCCTGCCTCGCGCCTGAGCCGCACGGGCGGCCGAGCGGCGTTGGGTATCGCTTTTCCGTTCACCTCGGAGATCTGCATGAAGATCGATCCGGGCATTAGTGGCCACGCGGCCGAATCCTGAACAAAAAAAGGCCCCGAGTTGCCATGGGGCCCAATCAAGCCGAGTTGTGAGAGTACCGGCGCCGCCACGGCGCCGGTGCTGCCTCAGAAGCTCTTGGATACTGCCAAAGTCACGTTGGAGCCGCAGGAGTCGGTGCTGCCGTAGCCACAATCGGCATCGCTGATGTCGGTGTCGCTGTACATGACAGACCAGCCCAGACCCAGAGCTTCCTTGCTTACGGTCACAGCCCAATCGTTGTAATCGAAACCGGTACCCGTGCCGTCATTGCTGTCGCCATAATGCAGGCCCAGGCCGAATTCGTAGGGCAGCTCTACACCGTAGCCGATGTAGTAGTACTGGTTGTCGGCATTGTTGTAGGTATCCTTGACACCCACTGTGATGCCGTATGCGCTTACGCTGGCAAGCCATTCGTACACGTCAATCGAGCTGTTGCCGGGCCAGGTGTAGTTGGCCCATGCGAGATCATAGGTGAATTCTTCGGTGATCGCGCCACCGTAACCGACGTAATAGTCGATCTCGATGGCGGCGCCGCCAAAGTCCTCGTCATCGACGTTGGAGCCCCAGGTGCCGACGTACACACCACTTTCATGGGCGAAGTCCAGACTGGCTTGGAAAGCACCTTTGCCGTCGGTCTGCGACTGGCCACGCCAGATGTAATCGGTCGCTACAGTAGCAGTCATGCTCGCATCGATTTCACCGATAAAGGTGTCGAAGGTTTCGGCGTGGGCCATGTTGGCAAAGCCGAGGGTGCTGACTGTGGCGATGGCGGCGGTCAATTTTTTCATCATTCTCGTGTACCCCATGTGTTGTGATTACTGATGTCGTCCAAAAAGCGTTGGCATGGGACACATAGCATTTTGCTTGCCATGTTTTATGAATATGAACAAAAACATAGGCTTACAAGGTTTTTATAAGAGGTGAAGTGCTTTGGGGAGAGATGGATCCGGAACCGTCGCACCGAAATGGTGCCGTGCTGATGGCCAGGTGTTGAAGCTGGTGCGTTAACCGTGGAAGCTGTCGCTAGCGCAGAGAATGGGTCATCATTCGCCCCGCGTCATCGCCATGAGATCCTTGCTGCGCTGGTAGTGCTGCAGCTTTCCGGCGAGTGATTCTGGCAGGCAAGTGCTGCGGGTAAAGCCCTGCTGACGGTACAGGGGCTCAAGCTGTGGCTGGCAGAACAGCCATACCGGTCCCTCCACCGATGTGCAGGCAGCGTCCAGCAGCGTGCTGGCCAATCCCGCCCGGCGGTAGCCCGGATCGACGAACAGGCTGGTCAGCCAATGGCCCTGCGCTACCGCTTGCAGGCAGAGAGCCGCGAGCATGCGGTCAGTGTTCAGTGTCCATATGATGTGCTCGGCGCGGGTTTTCATCCGACTGCCATGGGCCCTGTAGAAGCGGTCTGCCAGATGCCTGTCGTCGGCGGCCAGCACAGCACACCGAGCAGCGTAGAGCGATGGGCCCCGGACTTGATGTGGGTCAAGCGTCGTCACGGATTGCCTGCCACAATGTACCTGCAATGAGACCTGCAACCCATACCAGGGAGAGATGAGAATGCATACGATACTGCTACCCTTCGATGGTTCGGAAAGCGCCATGCGCGCCGTGGATTACCTGATCGATTTTTCGGCCACCCTTGGGGAGGTTACCGTACATGTCGTCAACGTTCAGGTTGAACCCAAATTGTTCGGCGGCTATCTCTCCCCGGAAATGCTCGAGCAGCTGCATGCCGGGGCCCTCGATTATGCCGCCGAGACCAACATCAAGGCTGCCGACAAGCTCCGTGCCGCCAATGTGCAGGTGCAGACCCATGAGATTGTCGGCGAGGTAGTCAGTGAGCTGGTCGAAGCCGCGCGCAAGCTCGGGTGCACGCTGATCGTCATGGGCACCCGGGGTATGGGCAGTCTGGGCAGCCTGGTGCTGGGGTCAGTGGCCAGCCATGTGGTCCACGAGGCTCCACTGCCGGTGTTGCTGGTCAAATAGAGGTCCGAGGCTCAGCGTTTGCCCATTGAGCGGCGGGTGCCATTGGGAGCCATGCCGATCTTCTTCTCGTGACGGGAATGACCGCCCTTGTGCTGCCAGGACGGCGTAGCGGGCTGGCGTGGTGCAAAGTTGGCAGGTGAGAAGGGAAACTTGAACGCAGGCACGCTGGCTCTGGTGGAGGTTACGATCGGGTCGGCGTGTTCAGGGGCCAGATCCTGGTTGGGCAGATGCTCGGTCATGGCGCACAGTCCTTGGAAAGGGGATAACGGTGGAAACAGCGATGCAATCGCGCGCGAGTATACCTGTTTCCCCGGGGATCGCCCGCTCCATTTGCAGGGAATCGGTTGGAACTTATGCTATCCGAGCCGGGTCAACCCCATGTAAGCCATTTACAAACGAGGTGGACCATGAGCGATAAGGAAGACAAGTTGAAAGGCAAGACCAACGAAGCTATCGGTAAAGGTAAGCAGGGCGTTGGTGAAGCAACCGACAACGAAGACCTTAAAGCCGAGGGTGATCTGCAGGAGACCAAGGGCAAGGCCCAGGGCGTGAAGGGCGAAGCCAAGGAAAAGATCAAGAAGGGTGTAGACAACGCCTGATACTGATCTCGAGGGTTACCAAGGCCGGCAATTCGTATTGCCGGCTTTTTTGTGGCCAACTGTCCTGATGCTATTGCCGCTGACTGTATATGGCGGGGCTGTCTGCAAGCTGGCCTACTGGCAGCCCACATAGTGCAGGAGCACGCAATGACTACCCGGGATCTGCTGCTGGCGCTGGTGGTCATCGTGGTATGGGGCCTCAATTTTGTCGTCATCATGACCGGCTTGAACAGCTTGCCACCTTTGTTGATGGGCGCCTTGCGCTTCATGCTGGTAGTTTTTCCGGCCATCCTTTTCATCAAACGTCCCCAGGTTCCATGGCGTTGGTTACTGGCCTACGGTCTGACCATATCCCTGGGCCAGTTTGCTTTTCTGTTTTCCGCCATGGCAGTAGGCATGCCTGCCGGCCTGGCATCGCTCGTCCTCCAGTCACAGGCATTTTTCACCCTGATATTTGCCGCCGTGTTTATCGGTGAACGGGTACGTACATCCAACATTGTCGGGTTGGTGGTCGCCGCGGCTGGGCTTACTCTTATCGGGATGCAGGTTGATCGTGCAATGACCCTGGCCGGTTTTCTATTGACGATTGTTGCGGCTTCGATGTGGGCGATGGGTAACGTAGTCACCCGGCGCATTGGTAAAGTGAATCTAGTTGGGCTGGTTGTCTGGGGCAACCTGGTACCACCGATACCTTTTCTTGCGCTTTCCTATTGGCTTGAAGGTCCGGAAGTGATCAGTTCAGCGCTCGCCACATTCAGCCTGGAGTCAGCTCTGGTACTGGCCTATCTTGCCTTTGGTGCGACGCTCCTGGGTTACAGCATCTGGGGGCGCCTGCTGTCCCGCTATCCGGCTAGTCAGGTGGCGCCTTTTTCGTTATTGGTGCCAGTGGTGGGTCTCACCTCGGCATCCTTGTTGCTCGGAGACCGGCTAGGGGGGTGGCAAATGGCCGGCGCACTCCTGGTTATGCTGGGTTTGCTGATCAACGTCTGTGGAGCATGGGTGATCGGCCGGTTTCGCACGCCTGCGGTTGGCTCCTGAGGCTCTCTTTTGTCGGCACTGGCGGAACTGTGACCGACCGGGCACTGTCCACTGGAGTGAATCCGTTCACAAACCATTCGTGCTGGCACAGTCTGGCTGGCTCCAGGACCCGGCACATGGAACCTGAGGTTTATTTATGTCCCACTCTTTCTCCGACCCACGTAACCCAGTTGCCTATGCTTATGTCCAGCGGCCGTTCTCGCTCCTGGCAGGCAGTGTTCTCGTATGTGCGGGACTGGCTTGGGCCCCCGGAGTGGCAGCCCAGCAAAATTACGAGCTGGTCAATCTGATCAATGAATACCGTGACTCTTCTACCCAGTGTGAAGGGCAGAAGATGACAGGCGTCGGTCCTTTGGCGCCGAATCCCACGCTTGCCGAGGTCGACCTGTCGTCATCGGAATGGCAGACAGCCCTGCAGGAATCAGGGTATCAGGCTTCCGCAGCCCAACTTGTCAAATTGTCAGGTCCGGCCGATGCCCAGCAGGCCATGGAAGCGATTCAGGGCAGGTTTTGTCAGGTACTGCGCAGTGAGCAGTATGCTGAAATAGGTGTGTCACATTCGAATAACGAATGGCAGATAGTCCTGGCCAGCCCGCTGGTCTCGAGAGAGTTCATGGACCGCAACTGGATGGACGTAGGACAGGAGGTATTGTCCGAGGTCAATCTTGCTCGCAGGGAATCGCGTACATGTGGCGATCAGACATTTGCTGCAGCCAATCCCCTGACCTGGGATGCACGCCTCGCGCGCGCCGCATACGAGCATAGTGGCTATATGGCGGAAAACGACGTACTGAGTCATGCCGGGCCTGCCGGAGAACAGGTGCAGGCGCGTGTGGATGAAGTGAACTATGAGTGGAGAAAACTGGGCGAAAACGTCGCGGTCGGGCAAAGTTCACCGCAGCAGGTCGTTGCAGCCTGGCTAAACAGCCCGGGTCACTGCGCAAACATCATGAATCCCGAGTTTACCGACATGGGGGCTGCATTTGAGACCAGGCCTCAGAGCTCTATATTCTGGACACAGGTGTTTGGTAGCGAGCGCTAGAACTGTGCCCGGCCATCGAAGGCCGGGCAGCAGGATCAATCCTGACGGCTGGTTACTTCCAGCAGGTGATACCCGAACTGGGTCTTCACCGGTCCCTGTACAACATTGATGGGTGCGCTGAACACCACTGTATCGAATTCCTTGACCATCTGGCCTGGTCCGAAAGTACCTAGGTCACCGCCCTGGCGGCCTGATGGGCAAGTGGAGTTGTCCTTCGCAACTTTTGCAAAATCGGCTCCGCCTTCAATGGCGCTCTTGAGTTCGTTGCACTTGTCTTCACTAGCTACGAGAATGTGGCGTGCGCTGGCTTTGGGCATGGGTATGTGCTCCTGTGATTGAAGGGCGGGAGGTTACCGCAATTGGCCGTTGCCCGGAAGCACTGAAGATCATAACCACAGGTTCACACTGCTATCGAGGGATGCATGTCCCGTAACGACCCTATTGTTCATGCCGGTATCGAAACCCTGAGTTTCTGTCAGATCGATAATCTCAACCAGTTCCCCAAGGGCACTGCCTTCAGGCTTTTCAAGGCCGGCCGTCATGAGTTGGAGGAGGGGCATGATTACGTCTATTTACCGGCTGCAGAGCATCCGCGTCTGATCGAATCCCTGAAAGCCAGTGGCCAGATATATGCCACTACCGTCAATCTGGTGCTTATCACACGCCCAGGGTATGACAAGCTCCAGCGGCGTCAGTAATCACTCGACTCAACGCGCTGAGCAGCGCCTGGCGAAAGGGAGAATGATGGCTTCACGGACTTTTCGTTCAGGTCCTGGGTTGCTGGCTTGCAGTAATTCAGCATGAATTTACCCAGGCCATCTGTCGCGCCCCGTTGAGCTTATAAGCTATATTTCAAGTGTCAGGCTTTCCTGGCTCGTCGAGGTAAGGGCGCCTTTCATAAAGCAACGCGGCGGCTGTTTGCGTCGCTACTGTTCAGCACCCCTCAGGTATTGTTTATGGCCTATCGGATCAAGCCCCACAAGTCAGCGAGCAAGCAAGTCCGCGATGTGGCGTTGGAACGTTTGCACAAGGCGCGCAAGTCGCTATTGCTACCGTTGGAAGAGCGCGCCCGCGGAATCCACCAGGCACGCAAGCGCCTCAAGGAAGTTCGAGCGCTGGTGCGGCTGGTGCGCGAACCGCTCGGCAAGGCATTCAAGCGGGAAGATCGTCGGTTACGCGACATCAATCGTAAATTGTCGGGCATGCGCGACGCCGGCGCTCTGATCGAAATATGGGATGTCCTTGCCGCGGCCGAGCCAGAGCGCTTCGCCACGCAGGAAAAGCGCGAGGTGCGTGAACGCCTGGTTATCCGTGGGCAAGATGGCGGCGAGACGGTCGAGGCGGCGCATCAGATTATCAACGAAGTCATTGAGGATCTGGCACAGGCGGAGGATGCGGTCAGAGCTTGGCCTCTGACCGGCAAGGCATTTGCTCTTATTGCCAAGGGCCTGACAGATACTGCTGCGGATGGCCGCAAAATGCTGCATGCAGCCTGCGGTGCTGTCTCGGATGTACAACTGCATGACTGGCGTAAGCGCGTAAAGGATCACTGGTATCACACTCGGTTACTGACCTCCGCCTGGCCGGCAGCAATGGAGGTCAGAACAGCATTGCTAGAGGATCTGGCTGACCTGCTGGGCCAGGATCACGACCTTTCTATTCTGCAAACCTTGCTGAATAAGGAGCCAACGCTTTTTGGCTCAGCCAGTCAGCGCGACGAGCTACTGACAATCGTCGGCCAACGGCGCGATCACCTGCAGCGTGAGGCATTCAGGCTTGGGCAACGTTTATACGCAGAGTCACCCGCTGCGCTGTGCAAACGGTGGGGCCGCTATTGGGAGCTGGCACGAAAAGAAAAGGGGTGAGCGCAGTTTATTTAATATATGATTTACCGTATATTCAGAAAAACGCATATATTAATGGATAGCTAGCATGTCAGAGAAAATGGCGCTTGCAGATGTCAGCGAGGGGCTCACTCCCACGATTTTATTCAAGTGCCTGGCCGACGATATTCGGGCCAGAATGGCATTGCTGATCGCCCGTGAGGGCGAACTGTGCGTATGTGAGCTCACCGCAGCCTTGAACGAGAGTCAGCCGAAAATATCCCGTCATCTCGCTCAACTCCGCACCTGCGGTGTGCTGGAGGATGAGCGGCGCGGACAGTGGGTGTACTACCGTCTCCATCCTGATTTGCCGGAGTGGGTACTGGCCATGTTGATCCCCGTCATGGAAGCAAACCAGCAGTGGCTGGAGGAGAACAGCAGGCGTCTGGCGAAGATGGCCGGCCGTCCCGACCGTGCAGACGTCTGTGCTATTCGCGGCTGCTGAACTATTTCTGACCCCGTTCACCCGGAGGAATCAATATGAGCATCAAGGTAGGTATTAACGGTTTTGGTCGCATCGGTCGCCTGGCATTACGGGCAGCATGGGATTGGCCTGAACTGGAGTTCGTGCAAATAAACGATCCGGCCGGCGACGCTGCGACACACGCCCATCTGCTCAATTTCGATTCCGTCCATGGGCGCTGGCTGCATGAAGCGAGTAGCGACGGCAATGATCTATTGGTGGATGGCCAACGTCTGAAGCTGACGGCCAATAGGACCATCGCAGATACTGACTGGTCTGGTTGTGATGTGGTCATTGAAGCCAGTGGCAAGATGAAAACAATTGCCGTGCTGCAGGCCTACCTGGATCAGGGGGTCAAGCGCGTAGTGGTCAGTGCTCCGGTCAAAGAGGCTGGTGCGTTGAACGTGGTCATCGGCGTCAATGAGCACCTGTTCGATGCAAGTAAACATCGTATTGTTACCGCCGCTTCCTGTACCACCAATTGTCTGGCGCCGGTAGTCAAGGTGATTCACGAGAACCTGAAGATTCGGCATGGCTCCATCACCACTATTCACGACGTTACCAATACGCAAAGTATTCTCGACCAGCCGCACAAGGACCTTCGCCGGGCGCGGGCCTGCGGAATGAGCCTGATTCCGACGTCGACCGGCTCAGCTTCGGCTATCGCCGAGATCTTTCCTGAGCTAAAGGGACGCATCAATGGTCATGCGGTGCGTGTGCCCTTGGCTAACGCCTCGCTGACCGATTGCGTATTCGAAGTCGAGCAGGCAACAACAGTGGAAGAGGTCAATCAACTTTTCAAGACTGCTGCCTCTGGTCCGCTCAAGGGTATTCTCGGCTACGAGGAGCGTCCTCTGGTATCGATCGATTACCGAACCGATCCGCGTTCTTCGATTGTCGACGCGCTGTCAACCATGGTCATCAATGGTACCCAGGTGAAAATTTATGCCTGGTATGACAATGAGTGGGGTTACGCCAATCGTACTGTTGAACTGGCCAGGCTGGTGGGCTCTGCCAACTGACACGCAGGAGCCGGGAAGTGATTAAAGTATTGGCGGCACTCAGTCCCCAGGTACGTCAGTACCTGCTGGTCACGGGAAACTATTGGGCATTCACTCTGACCGATGGCGCATTGCGCATGCTCGTGGTGCTGCATTTTCATACCCTGGGTTACGCGCCGCTGGAGATTGCTGCGCTGTTTCTGTTTTACGAGATATTCGGTGTTATCACCAATCTGATAGGCGGGTATCTGGGGGCCAGGGTAGGGCTTAACCGAACGATGAATATCGGCTTGGCGATCCAGGTTATTGCGCTTGTCTTGCTGACTGTGCCTTCCGCCTGGCTGAGTATTCCTCTGGTCATGGGCGCCCAGGCTTTATCGGGGGTTGCCAAGGATCTGAACAAGATGTCGGCGAAGAGCTCCATCAAGCTACTGGTGCCGGGTAATCAGCAGGGCACTCTGTACAAGTGGGTTGCGATACTGACCGGCTCCAAGAATGCGCTCAAGGGTGTTGGTTTTTTCCTCGGTGGACTGCTGCTGGCGACTGCAGGATTCCGCGGGGCTATGTTGATCATGGCCGGAGCGTTGGCGTGTATCTGGTTGTTCAGCATCATCATGCTCAAAAAAGATCTGGGCAAGGCCAGTGCCAAGCCGAAATTTCGCGAATTACTGTCCAAGAGTCGGGCGATCAATATCCTGTCTGCCGCCCGCATGTTTCTGTTTGGCGCCCGAGACGTCTGGTTCGTTATCGCCTTGCCGGTCTACTTGAGCAGCACCTTTGGCTGGAGTTTCTGGCTGGTTGGCGGCTTTATGGCCACATGGGTCATCGGCTACGGCATTGTGCAATCGGCGGCGCCATTGATTACCCGCCGCAAGGACGGTCGTGTACCGGATGGACGTGTTGCGATGTTCTGGGCTCTTTTGCTTGCCGGTCTGCCTGCTGCGATCGCTCTGGGCATGGATACCCAATGGCCGACACAGGCGGTCGTCGTCATTGGTCTGCTGGTGTTCGGCGTGGTGTTTGCTGTCAATTCATCACTGCACAGCTACTTGATCGTCAGCTACGCCAAGGCTGACGGTGTCTCGCTGGATGTCGGCTTTTACTACATGTCCAATGCGATGGGTCGTCTGATAGGCACTGTGCTGTCGGGTTGGGTGTATCAGGCCTACGGACTGCAGGCCTGTCTTTGGGTGTCCAGCGCCTTTGTGGCAGTGGCTGCGCTGATTTCCATGGGCCTGCCCCGATCCCATGAACTGATCAGGCATTAAAGCCGCCTTTGTTGCAGATCAATCCAGAGCCTGGATTCTGAACTCCCCGCATTTGGCGAGGTCGGCGTCGTTGCAGGGCACCTGTTTGGCAATTGCCCGCAGGGCGCTGCGCAGGCCCTCTTCCAGCACGGGGTGGTAGAAGGGCATGCGCAGCACCTGTTGCACCGTAAGCTTCTCACTGATTGCCAAGGCCAGAAGGTGCGCCATATGTTCTGCAGCCGGAACGCACATTTCGGCACCCACCAGTACTGCGTCCTTTCCACTGGCGTAAACGCGCATCAGCCCCTGGTTGCGTTGCGCCGCCACGGCACGGCCCTGATGAGCGAAACTCGCTTCACCGATAATTGCATCTGCATCCAGCTCCGCAAATCTTTGTCCAACGAAGGCCACTCCAGGTTCGATGAATACCATTCCCATCGGCGTGCGCCGTGGAAACGCCGTTGGCTTTTCAGCCATCGCGTTATGCGCTGCGATGTAACCCTCATCGGCAGCTTCGTGCAGGATCGGCGCATGATGGTTGGCGTCTCCAGCTATATAGACTGGTAGATCGCTGATTTGCGTTGTGGTGGCGTCAAAAGGGGGCATGCCGTGGTCATCGAGGGGGACGCCAAGGGATGCCAGATTGAGACTGTCGATGTTAGGTTGCCGGCCGACGGCCACCAGCACACGGTCCACAACGACACTGAACTCTCCCGCTTCGACGCGCACCCCATCGCCATCGGAATGCAAGGCTACATCCTCACCGGTGTGAATACTGAAATCCTTCTCAAGGGCTGCCCTCAGTGTCTTGTTCACTTCGGGATCACTTATCCCGGCCAGGCTGGCGTTTCTGTCAAAGGCATGTACTTCGATGCCCAGATAGGCCATGGCTTGTGCCATTTCCAGCCCGATTGGGCCCAGGCCAATAACGGCCATGCGCTGGGGAAGACTGACCTGCTCGAAAAAAGTGTCTGTAGTCAAAACCCGGTCACCTAGCGCCTTCCAGGATTCAGGCATAACCGGACGTGAGCCTGTGGCCAGGATGATGCGCTCGGCATGGTGCGTCTCACCCTCAACCTCCACCGTTTGTGGTCCAACCAGTCGGGCCAGGCCCGGAATGCTGCGCTTGCCCAGATTATCTGTGGCTTTCAGGGTGCCACTGACAAAGTGATCACGAAGCTCTCTCACATGTTGCAGCATGGCTGGAATATCAGCAGCCACATGCTGCCCCCCGCGAATACCAAAACCCTGCAGCTTGTTGCAGGCATTCAGCGCTCTTGCTGACTCTATCAGTACTTTTGACGGCATACAGCCTACCCGCGCGCAGGTGGTGCCGTAGGCACCGGCGTTGATCATGAGTACCTTGTCGGTCTCTTTGGATACTTCGCGTAGCGCCGCCAGCCCGGCTGTGCCGGCCCCGATAATAATGACATCCCAATGTGCAGCCATGCGTCCTCCAGGAAAGGTATTTCTTCCATCCTAGGCGATCTGTGAATCCCAGGCACAAAAAAACCGCCAGCGGACGTGTCCGGCAAGCGGCTTGTCGAGCGCATAGGATACTGCCCCGCGGGACAGTATTATCGCTCAGATGGCGCGATCACTCTTCGTCGGCCATATCGTCTTCCATTTGCACTGCCTGCTTGGTCTGGTACCAGGCTGAGGCAGTGGCCTGCTTGGTGCTCTCCCAAGCGCTTTCAGTTGTATCCTTGGTGCTTTCCCAGGCCTGGTTCAATTCAGTCTGGGTCTCGTTCCACCACTCTTCACTGTATTCGGAGAAGCCCTTCAGCTCTTCACCAGCTGAGGTCACATGGACGTTATAATTGACGTTGCCAAACATCGGGCTCTCGTCAACTGAGCGAACGGTGAAATTGCCGCGCTGAACGATTACGTCGCGCTCGCCGATACCTAGAAATTCGTTGGTTTGTACGACAATGGAGTACAGGCCCATATCGTTGCTCAACAGAATATCTTCGACATTACCTACTTCGTCGCCATTGGCGTCAAACACTTCAGCCCCGAGGAGGTCTTTCGAGGAGTAGAGGCCCTGTGCGTTCATGTTGTGGTCATCGGCGATGGCCGAAAAGCTAAGGCCCATGGCGCCAGCCAACAGTGGAATACCCAGTTTGCGCATTGTATGTGTAGTCATAAATAGTCTCCTCAATTGCTTTTATAATGATCTTCAGCCTCAGTTGGGACTGCGATCTGTGCTTGTGGTTCAACCTGTATGGTGAACGAACCTCCAAGCGCCGCTCATTCAAACCCTATGTTGTCAGTGGAATCAGGTCACGCTCACAAGGAGCAGTTCTGATCCTGAAGCCATACCGGAATTCACATAACGGCAACACTGTGACGGCATCTGAACGAAAAAATTCCATTGGATTTCATATGTACCCTTCTGCAGGAGCGAGGGGAAAGACTCCTGGGGATCCCATAACCCGCTCTCATGGGGTTTTCCCGCGAGTCCCACCGGACTGCTAAGATGGGGTTCATATTCATAGGTCGGAATCACGAATGCGCAACGTAATAAACGTATCAGTCAGCCCCAAGGGCACCCTTGAAACACTGTCACAGATCGAAGTTCAGCAACTGAGCGCAGCGGGCTCAGGGAGCACATATCAGTTGTTCCGCCAATGCGCATTGGCGATTCTCAATACCGGTGTCCAGATCGACAACGCCAAGGCCATTCTTGAGGCCTATGAGGATTTCGACGTCAAGATTCATCAGCAGGAGCGGGGGGTCAGGCTTGAATTGATCAACGCGCCTGCCGATGCATTTGTTGACGGTGAGATGATTGCCAGCACCCGCGAGATGCTGTTCAGTGCCTTGCGCGACGTGGTTTATACCGAGAGTGAGCTGGGTAGTCCGCGCATTGACCTGACCAACTCTCAGGGCATCACCGACTATGTGTTCCACCTCCTGCGCAACGCACGGACCCTGCAACCGGGACTGGAACCAAAAATGGTTGTTTGCTGGGGCGGTCACTCGATCAGTACCGAAGAATACAAATACACCAAGAAGGTTGGGCATGAGCTTGGGCTTCGCAGTCTGGATATATGCACAGGGTGTGGCCCGGGAGTCATGAAGGGGCCCATGAAGGGCGCTGCGATTGCTCATGCCAAGCAGCGAATCAACAATGGACGCTACCTGGGATTGACTGAGCCCGGCATTATCGCCGCTGAAGCACCCAACCCGATCGTCAACGAACTGGTTATTCTGCCGGATATAGAAAAGCGTCTGGAGGCCTTCGTGCGCGTCGGTCACGGCATCATCATCTTTCCCGGTGGCGTCGGCACCGCGGAGGAATTTCTTTATCTTCTGGGGATTCTATTGCACCCAGACAACCAGTCGCTGCCATTTCCTGTGGTTCTCACCGGGCCAAGGAGCGCCGAGGCGTATTTTCAGCAACTGCATGCCTTCGTAGGCGCTACCCTTGGTGAGCAGGCCCAGCAGCGCTACGAAATCATTATCGATGACCCGTCGTCCGTCGCGCGCACCATGGCGCAAGGCCTACGTACGGTCACCGACTTCAGACGTGCGCAAAATGACGCCTACCACTTCAATTGGTTGCTGAAGATCGACGAAGGATTTCAGTATCCGTTCGATCCCACACACGCCAATATGGCCAGTCTGGAGCTGCGCCGCGATCTACCGCCCCACGAACTGGCCGCCCATCTGCGCCGGGCCTTCTCGGGTATCGTGGCTGGGAATGTGAAGGACAAGGGCATTCGCCGGATCGAGGAGCAGGGCGTCTACCAAATACATGGTGATGTGGCCATCACCGAGCCCCTGGGCAAGTTACTGGAAGCCTTTGTCGCGCAGCACCGGATGAAATTACCCGGTGGCGCAGAATACGTACCCTGTTACCGGGTTGTTGCCTAGAAAATTTGCAGGTTCTCAGCGGCTATGTGGCTGTATCGGGAACACCTGGCGTGGGATTGGGTCCATTTACCATGAACACAAAAACGGAGAGGTATCCATGCAGCAATCATCCAAGTCCGATCAGCCACTGAACGTCGAAGGTTTTGAGCGATTCGCATCAGTCGCGGGCGGCCTTGTCCTTCTGGGCAAGGGTGTCCGTCGTGGCGGCCTGCTTGGCATCCTCCAGTTTGCTGCTGGTGCCATGGTGCTGGCGCGGGGTGCAAGTGGTCGATGTGAACTCAAGAAAACATTGGCGGAGCCTGTTGAGCATGAAGACCGCGTGCACATCGACATTGAACGTTACAGCCATATGCCAATGGACTCGGAGGTTCACAGCTCTGACTTCGAAGGCCAAGATGTAAGCATGCCAGACTCCACGCAAATGGGTAACGAGGCCCGGGCGGATCGGCAATCAGAAATCGGGTCCGGAAATCAGGGGAAGAGCAGCAGCTAAGCTTGCAAGTGAAGCTCTTTGGCTCCAATTTTCGGGCGGGCAACTCTTTATTTTTTCTTCTCCACTTTCCCTTGCAGTCCACGTGTTTTGGTTGGAGATGTGCTCAGGTTCCGACCATACAACCGAGTCAGCGGTGCGGCGCTGACTCCGTGGGATATCACCGATGCTAGTATCAGCGCGCTGGTGACATGCCAGTAAAGCGGATCGCCAGTTTGTTTCTCTGCCAGACTGGCGTAATAGATTGCGGCAATTCCGATAGGCCCAAACCAACCCAGAAAACTTGCATCAGGGCGGTTCCAATAGGGCCGCAAGAGAGGGAAGAGTAGCAACAGCACAGGCACACGACGCAGTATCAGAATCGCTGTGGCCAGGGCTAAAAGTGGCCAGCCAAGGGCTGCCCAGTCCCCGAATGGCAAAGCGATACCAAAGATAACGAACATGGGTAACGTAAACAGCTTTGCTACACCTTCCTGAATTTTTTCCTCTTCGTGTTCCTCTCTACGATCACTGCAAACGTTAAAGGTCAGTCCGGCAACAAAGACCGAAACGATGGCATCGGCTCCCAGCAATGTGACAGCGCCCAGCGTAAATATGGAGAAAGCCAGCGTATAACCCAGGAGCGAAGTGGTTTCGACCAATTCGTAGTGTTCGGCCAGCTTGAGAAGTTTGGCTGCCGCGAGCCCAATAAGCCAGCCTGCTATGGCGGCCAATACCACGCCCATCAGCAGCGACTCCATCCACCAGCTCGACCAGGCCTGATCCGATGTCTGGCCGAGCATGAGTACAGGCAGCATGACTAGCAGGTATGCAAGCCCGTCATTCGCTCCTGACTCCAATGACAAGCCGTCGCGCAGCCTCAGGGGCAGGTGTCTGTTGGCAAAGTTGCCGGAGACAATCGAACTGGCTACTACGGGATCAGTCGGCGTTATCACTGCTCCCAAAAGGAGTGCTGTCCATAACGGTAAACCAAGAATCCAGCCTGCCAGCGCCGATGACACCAGCCACATACCCAGCATGCCAAGAGTGATCATAACCATGACGGGGCGCAGCAATGCAGTCACGCTTGCGGGCTTGATTCTCAGTGCTACACCCATCAGACCTATAGCCAATGCCAGACGCGAGCTTTGCTCTAATATTGTGGAGTCTTTGCCCCAGCTTGCGAGGTCCAGCCAGGCGAGGCCGAACGGTCCTACCGCAACCCCAACGGCGGTTGCGAGCATAATTTCGGATAGGGGGTTACGGTGAACAAACGAAGATATCAGGGCAATCCCCACCACGGTGAGTCCCATGACGGTGAATACGATATCAAGTTGCTGCATATGGGGACATCTGGTGGCTAACCTATTAAATTCGAATAGATGCGATTGACCCCAGGATCAGGGTTTAACACTCCACCGTAAAGCCTGTGCAGACCCTGCGCAATAAACCCTGTTTTCATGGCCGCTCTGCACAGGCGTCGACGCGCTACACCTGCATGTGTTTGCCCAGCTTGTCGCGCAGGATCTCCGGAGTGTTGCCGGCAGCCTTGTCCAGGTCCGCCAGTTCCGCCGGAACGAACCAGTGCAGGGTCTCAGAGCTATACGCCTCCCAGACTGTGCGCGCGATTTCGATGGCTTCGATTACCCTGAAGGCGCCGGTGGGTGGCGCGCTTTCCAGCAGGTCGTCAGAGGGCATGCCCGTGCGGATCAGGCCGGGTAACACGTCGGCGCAGCGCACGTCGAAACGGCGAAACTCGTTCGAAAGCGCTTCGGTCAAACCTTTCACAGCGTGCTTGGTGGCGGCATATACGGCAATCAGTGGCATACCCATGGTGGCGGAGGACGACGAGGTAGTAAAACAGAGCGCATTCGGCGTGGCTTTGAGCAGAGGAAGCGCGGTGTAGATACCGTTGAGCACGCCCACAAGGTTTACCTGGATCATACGCAGCTGATCCTCAAGGGGCATTTCATCGAAAAAGCCACGCATGGCGATACCAGCATTGTTGAACAGGATATCCATGCGGCCGTCAGTGGCGTCAGAGAACGCAGTAACCGCGGCTTCGAACTGAACCTTGTCGCTTACATCGAGTTTATGTACCAGGCAATTGGCCGTGCCCAGCTCTGCCTGCAATGCATCAAGGCCTGCCTCATCGACATCCATTGCGCCGACAAACCAACCTTGCTGGGAGAAAAGCCGTGCCGTCTCACGGCCCATACCTGAAGCCGCTCCGGTGATAAAAATCGATTGCCTGCCTGCTGCCTGAGTCATGTTGTGCCTCGAATGCTGTGATAGAAGCTGCAGGCTAGCGCGTTGGAACCTGGTTGTCCGCCACTGTCACAAACGCTGATCAGATTACCGTGGTTGCGGTTATGACCAGTATTGGCAGGCCAGACAGCAAAATGCCGGACCCGTTTCCGGATCCGGCATTCAGAGGCTGATGCCTGTTACGTGTTACTTAGTAGTTGGAGCAGTTGCCACGATACTCGGAGATGTCGCGATCTGACTCGTGGTTCGGGCCGCACAGGAATTGTCTGTAGCGTTCGTCCTGATCCAGGTGGAGTTTCATCCAGGACACCCCGAATCGGCTCAGCACGTCGTTATTGACGCCGCCACCGTTGGCGCAGTAGTGGCTACCGCCATTGATCTCGACAAACGCCTTGGGCGTACTGTTCGGGATTTCATTATAGAAGGGTGATGCGTGTTGAAATACTGGCGCAATAACATCTGATTCACAGGCGAAGATCAGAGCTGGGGTGCGTACATCACGGAAGTTGGTGGTGTCCCATGGTGCCAGCCCTATGGCAGCATCAAGACGACCTTCTTCTGCTACACGCAGAGTGCCGCCGCCGCCCATCGACCAGCCAATCACACCCAGGCGCGATTCGTCGATCATGCCTCTGACGGGGCTGAAGCGCGAGCTGTTCTGATTGAGCAGGTAGTCCATAGCGTTATTGATCTGACGTGCACGGCTCGGTGGCTGATCGAAGCCAGTGTTGGTATCGATAGTCATTACTACGAAACCGTGGGAGGCGAGCTTGGGACCCCACCAGTCAATCGACGACTCAGCTGACACAAAACCAGGAATCACAACAATTGCGGCCATGGTGCCTGAGGTGCCTGTGGGGTAATGGATAGTGCCACCACCAAACCCGCTGGAAAAGCTGGACACGTTCCTGGTGCGGACCGAATAAGGACCACTGGATGCTTCAATAAACGAAACGCTTGGGTTCGGGCCGCGCTGGAAAGGGCTGGGCTCACCGGGCGTAGGGCCAGGGTTGGTCGGTGGTGGAGGGGTCGGATTCATCGCCATCGCGCTGGCGGAGAGCATTAACGCACCGGCGGCCAATAGCGACAGGGCGGACTGGGAGAAGGTTTTTGTCTTCATTGTGACTCCAGGTTTGCAAATTCTTATTAAGAGCTATGGAGCAGCGGCCTGCTTGGGGGGGCAGGACAACTGACCGGACATGTTTTAATCCTTGCCCGTCATGGTTGAAACCATTTGTGCTCTAAAATAAGAAATCGCCCACAGAAAGAGCCATTACACCTTTTTGGGCGATTGCGAGATATTTTCGAATAATGTCACTTAGTACGGTTGAGGTCAGGTTGAAACGACCGGCACTCCATGGATGTCGCCGTTCTGTTGGTGAGTACATATGCGATTTCGACCGGTATTTTTGGCCTGATAAAGCGCTTTGTCGGCCCGGTTGAGGGCAGACTCGATGCTTTCGTTGCGAACATCTATCGCGGCGACTCCCAGGCTGATGGTGCAATTGATTTCCCCGCCTTCAAAGGGGGTCTGGAGGTTTTCGATTGCTACGCGGATGCGCTCAGCACAGCCGGTTGCCTCCTCCAGAGCCGTTTCGGGCAACAACATGACAAACTCTTCGCCTCCGAAACGCGCAACGAGATCCTTGGAGCGACTGAATTTTTTCAGTGTCTGAGCCATGCTGACGATGACCAGATCACCAACTCCGTGACCATGGGTATCATTCACCCGCTTGAAGTGATCTATATCGATCACCATCACGGAAAGGGGCGTGTTGCTGCTTTTGGCCAATTCAAGCAGATAATCGGCCTCGGAGACAAAGAACCGGCGATTGTACAAGCGGGTAAGCGGATCCGTTGCTGCCTGTTTCTTGAGTTCGTCCTGAGAGGCTCGAATATCCTCCAGTATCTTTATCCGGTAGGAGATGATGAACGCCAGGGTCAGCGCCTCGAGCATTATGCCGATGCCTACACCATGGCTGCTGAGATAACTGGGTTCCACAAGTCCTTTGTAGAACAGCACCGCAAAACCGTTGAACACCACAAAGAAGGTGTGCCCCACCAGGAAGTACTTCACCAGCGGGTTACCCTTGCGATACAACGAAATACTCACCGAATAGGTTACTGCCATCATTATCGCAGCCAGCGTGCTCGCGGGTTTCAGCGCGGCGGAGATATCGAACATGCCCCAGACCAGCACACCGATCAGCACAGCCAGCAGTATCTGGAGAATCCGGTGTTCGGTGGGGTAGAACTTGCGTGTTTCGAAGACCGCCATCATGAACAGCATCAGAAAGATCGGCATGGTGATCAATGAGATATTCAGTTTGAACACCGCGGTGCCGTATACATCAAATACGCTCGCGATCAGACCGTAGGACAATGCAATCCAGACCAGTCCGGAAAGCAGATAAAACGAGTAAAAGATGTTCTCTTTCTTGCTTGAAGCGAAATACAACAGGCCGTTGTAGAAGCCCAGAGCAAGCATCATTCCAACCAGCAACGCAATGTCGGTATTGATACTGATCAACGCGCGCCTGGATGCCTCAAGATCAAGGACCTCGACGGCAAACCATTGGTGGGAAAAGGAATGGCTGCGTAAGTAAAGCGTTGCGACTTCCCCAGCCGAAAGGCTGATGGGATAAACCCCAATGCCACGGTACATCAGACCGTCTTCGTCAGCATGGTCCATATCCAGTTTCTGACTGTTTGTCAGCTGACCATTGCGTTCTTCAAAGAACCCGACTGATTTGACGTGATAGGCATGGGGCAGATGAACGTAGAGTTCCCGTTCCTGGGCTGACGTATTATCAAGAATGACCTTGAACCAGGTCACTCTGGCACTGGTACCCAAGGTGGTACGGTTACCGGTCTCGGTAAAAGATTCATTACGTACGTCGGTGTACGTCAGTGACTGGGCGTCATCAATCAAATAGCCCATGCGGAAGTCGGTGAGGCTGACGTCAGGCTGGTCAATTACGACGCGTGACTCCGCCAGGACGCCGGTTGCGTGGAGCAGAAACACCAGCAGGAGGAATAATTGTCTGTAATGTAGATCCATCTACGTGCCGCTAGAGTGTTGAAAGCTACTGCATGGTAACCAAGAAGCCGTCCAAGACCAAGCTCAATGGCTTGGTCTGAGACTATTTAGTCAGCATTTTGCGTAAAGGCCGGCGCGCGTTTTTCCTTGAACGCAGCTATGCCCTCCGCAGCTTCCGGAGCGCCAAGGGCCTTTGCCATGAGGGCTTTCTCTCGATCCAGTTGGCGCTCGAATGTTTCCCGGTCAGGGCCATCAAGTAGCTGCAGGATAGCGCTTTGCGATTCGCGTGCGACCTCAGCCATTTGTTTACCCAGCTCCAATGCAATTTCGAGAGCGGTACCCGGTTTCACGACACGATTTACCACGCCCGCCTGGGCAAAGCGTTCCACTGGCAATCGACCGCCGAGCAAGGCCATCTCCGCGGCCAACTGGTGTGGCAGTGATAGCGCGAGGAACGCCGAGCCTCCACCATCGGGCACCAGGCCAGCCTTGACGTAAGCCATTGATATATAGCTTCCCTGCGCGGCGACGATCATATCAGCGGCAAATGCCAGTGAGGCCCCAGCCCCAGCTGCCCCGCCCTCGATTGCCGCGATTACAGGTTTTGGGCAGAACTTGAGCTTGATGACCAGGTCATGCAGGCGCTGGATCAGCGCAGCCCGCTCCTCGACAGGCAAAGCGGCGCGGGTTTCAAGGGAGCGCAAGTCGCCACCTGAACAAAAGAACTCCCCCGCACCCCTAAGAACAAAGTTCGCAATCTGCGGATCAGCCAGCCCCTCGTCTATATATTTTTCCATCAGAATGTAGGTGGCTGTTTCCAGCGCGTTGCGTTTATCTGGCCGGTTAAGTGTCAAAACGCGGGTGGCGCCATATGTTTCGGCCAGAACGATGCCGTTGGAGCTTGGGGTGGTCATGGAAAATCCTTGTTAGAAAACATGGCCTTAATATACAAGCTCCCACCCCGCATGGCATCCGCCCCGGCACATGCCAACAGCAGGTCAGGCCGGTTGCAGATCAAGCCTTTGCCTTGAGAAGTTCGATAGCGTTCATGGGGTGGTCTCCGATCCATAAGTTATCTCTGTATCAAAAAAACACACAAAACTAATTTGAATCAGGGTTGTCACAGCTGAATACTGGAACCGATATTCCAAACACTCCAGCGGAGGATCTTATGGGCAGATTCAAGACGTTTGATGGGGTAGATATCTACTACCAGACATGGGGGCGCCAATCGGATCAGCCGCCGGTAGTGCTGCATCATGGCTACGTGGCCAACTCGCGGGTGAACTGGGTCATTCCCGGTATCGTCCGGCGTCTGACCCGGTCCGGAAGGTATGTGATCACCTTTGACGCCAGGGGGCATGGTCGGTCAGGTAAGCCCCATGATCCCAATGCATACGGTGAGTCGCTGATGGTCAAGGATCTGGCGTGTCTGCTGGATGAGCTGGGTCTGCATCAGGTCGATCTTGTTGGCTACTCAATGGGCGCGACGGTCGCGCTATTGGCCGCGACTCAGGAGTCGCGGATTCATCGGTTGGTTGCCGGTGGTGTGGGTGGCGATATCCTGCATCTCGATAGTCCGAGTCGTAACCAAGGGAAAAAAGCATTGGCTGGGGCCATGTTGGGCAGCCGCTGGGGTATTCGCAACCCCACACTGGCAGGCTTTCGACTATTGGCTGATATGGTACTGGCTGACCGCAAGGCAATGGCCGCGCAGGCCCTCGCGTTCCACTCAAAGCAGATCCCGCTGGAGCAGATTACCGCGCCGACGCTGATTGTCGCAGGTGACAAGGATCCTTTCGCCAAACAGCCGGGTAAGCTGCAAAAGGCGATAAATGGTGCGGAACTTAAGATTGTCTCTGGCGATCACAGCACTGTACTGATCAAGCCGAGTTTCCAGAACGCAATTGTGGATTTTATTAACTAGTTAACTAGGCGTGGTCAGGGTTTCGGTGATGTGGCGATTAAACCTACCGAAGTAATTAAAGGGCTCATACCGACTTTACACTGACCGAGGAATCATTTTGATTGGTAGCTACGATCTGACCACCGCGTTACTGGTTCTGGCCCTGTTTACCCTGGGCATAGCAGTGGTTACTACGCTACTTGATAAAAGCGTCAGCTCTGATCAGGAACTGCTTGGCGGTGCCATGAGGCGGTCCACCAAAGAGCTTACGCACCTGGCGCTGCATGACACCCTGACCAAATTGCCAAATCGCCTGCTGCTTGAAGATCGAATCGAGCAAAGCATCAACAAAAGCAGCCGCCTGAATGGGATGTTCACTCTGATGTTCCTCGATCTGGACGGATTCAAAGCAATCAATGATCGCTTTGGTCACCGTGTTGGGGATGAGCTCCTCAGGCAGGTCGGACAGCGTTTGACCAAGCGCCTGCGCACCTCCGATACAGTCGCACGGGTTGGGGGTGATGAGTTTGTGCTGCTTGCACAGGTGGATAGTGTTGATGACGCAGCGGGCATTGCTGAGTTGACCGCCAAGCTCATCAGGAGCCCCTTTCAGGTTTTCGAACACGCGTTGCATCTGACGACCAGCCTGGGTATCGCCATGTATCCAACTGACGGTTCTGATCAACAGACGTTGCTGACCAACGCTGATGCAGCGATGTATCACGCCAAGGTCAATGGCAAAAATGCATTCAGCTTTTTCGACTCCGCCATGAACGCTGAAGCAGTTGATCAACTGCATTTATTGCAGGACCTGCGGCGTGCGCTGCAGCAAGAGCAGTTCGAGCTGTATTATCAGCCTAAATTTGCTGGCAGGGGCGGGCACGTGGTGGGCGCCGAGGCGCTGCTGCGCTGGCATCACCCCGCCCGCGGACTGCTTGCGCCAAGCGTTTTTATCAGTCTGGCCGAACAGTCGGGCCTGATTGTCGAGATCGACAGATGGGTGCTGCAGCAAGCGTGTGAGCAGATGGGAATCTGGCGCTCCGAAGGCTATACCGACTGGTGCATCGCTGTGAATGTATCGGCGATGCAGCTTTCGCAGGTGGGGTTTGTCGATAGCGTAAAATCGGCTTTGGAAGACAATGCCCTGCCGGCGGGGAGCCTGATCATCGAAATAACCGAGATCATGGCCCTGCGTGAGCTCGGCGCCAACATCGACGTCCTGCATGCCCTTGCTGACTTGGGCGTGGATGTGTCTCTTGATGATTTTGGTTCTGGTCAGTCAAGCCTGTTGCATCTGAAAGACCTGCCGGTCAAAGAACTGAAGACGGCGCGCGGCTTCGTCAATGGACTGCAACATGGCCCACGTGACAGGGCGGTCATCTCGGCGCTGGTTCAATTTGGGCAGGCTCTGGGTTTGCGCATTGTGGCCGAGGGCATCGAAACACCAGAGCAGAGGTCGTTCCTGGCGTCGATGAATTGTGATGTGCTTCAGGGCTACCTGTTAGGACATCCACTTCCTGCGAAGGACTTTGTGGGCAAACTGGCCTGCGCTAAAACCGCCTGAATGCGAGTTCTTGGTCTTAGCCTTCGCCGCAAAATCCAGATCTTGCTGTTCGCAACAAATATCCCGGCAACCTACGCTTGCATTTCAGCTTCGCTAGCCGGACTAGTGAAGAGCAGGTAATAGCCATCCGCAGTACTGTATACGTCGGACAGTAATCCTCTATTGATGTTTTGGATAAACCGACAATTCATCTGCTGGTCATATATCCGCCATGGTCATGTCACGTTGGAAGCCTACCGTTTGCATTGAGATTCGTAATTCAGCGAATACTTGAATTGCAAAAGGTGATGCTATGGCATCTTCACCCAGAGAATCAGCAATGTTGTGGACCGAGGGGCTCGGGGTAACCTACCCCGGCGCCGTGCTGGCCCTGAAGCCCACGGCCATTGCCTTCGATCGGGGCCAGTTTACTGTGCTGCTCGGTCTGTCCGGGGCGGGCAAGTCCACGCTGCTGCGAGCCCTGAACCACTTGGTAACGCCGTCTGTCGGCCGTGTCATGTCGGCGGAGTTTGGCAATCTGAAATCCCCATCCAATTTACGTCAGCACCGACGCAAGACCGCCATGGTGTTTCAGCATCATCAGTTGATTGAGCGGCACACCGCCCTCGAGAACGCCATGATAGGGCGTCTGGCCTATCACCATACCTTGCGTAGTCTGTTCCCTCTGCCCAGGCGAGACCTGGAACTGGCCATGCATTGCCTCGAAAGGGTCGGGCTGGCGGACAAGGCACTGACGCGCGTCGATCAGCTTTCCGGCGGCCAGCAACAGCGCGTGGGCATAGCCCGTGCGTTAGCCCAGGAGCCCTCTCTGATCCTGGCAGATGAGCCCGTTGCCAGTCTGGACCCCGCGACGTCCGAGCGGGTGCTGACCCTGCTTCGAGATATCTGTCGTGAGGATGGAATTGCTGCCGTTGTTTCCCTCCATCAACTCGACTATGCCAAACATTTCGCCGACCGCATTGTCGGCCTGGCCAATGCTGAAATCGTGTTTGACGCCGCTCCTCAGGAGCTGACGGAAACCGAGATCTCCCGGATCTACCGCGACACCCCGCTGCACACCCATTCCGCTGCCGAGTCACAGAGCAAGACTTCGGAGCGGACCACGCCTGATCGCTTGACCACCACCAAACTGGAGATAGCCCAATGAAACGTCTGACCTCTCTGATGCTGGCCCTCGGCCTGATGCTTACCACCAGCTTCGCACTGGCTGCTGACAGTGATCCCGACACTCTGAAAATTGCGCTACTACCCGATGAGAATGCCTCCGAGCTGATCAAGCGTAACCAGCCCCTCAAGGATTATCTGGCCGATGCCCTCGGCAAGGATATCGAACTGATTGTGACCACCGATTACTCTTCGATGATCGAGGCCATGCGCTTTGGCCGGATCGATCTGGCCTATTTCGGCCCCTTGTCCTATGTCATGGCCAAGAGCAAGACTGACATAGAGCCTTTCGCCGCCATGCTGGTGGATGGCAAACCCACCTATCGGTCCATTCTGATAGCGAATGTCGAGTCGGGTGTAGAGTCCTATGCCGACATCCGCGGGAAGAAAATGGCCTATGGCGATCGCGCATCCACCTCAAGCCACCTGATCCCGAAAACCGTGCTGCTCGAGCAGGCCAACCTGACTGCTGGCGAGGACTATGAAGCACACTTTGTAGGTACCCACGATGCGGTAGCGGTAAACGTCGCCAACGGCAATGCAGATGCAGGCGGGCTGTCGGAAGTGATTTTCAAGCACGTGATGGATCGCGGCTTGATCGACCGTGACAAGGTACGCGTGCTTGGCTACAGCAACGAATTCCCGCAGTACCCCTGGGCCATGCGTTCCAACCTCGACCCGGAACTGAAGAAGAAGATCCAGGCGAGCTTTGTTGCCATCGACGACAAGGAAATTCTGAAAAACCTCAAGGCAGAAGGTTTCGTCGAGATAGATGATTCAGCCTACGACGTTATCCGGGATATGGGCGGTCTGCTCAACCTCGACTTCTCCAAGCTGTAAGGGATACCCCATGAAGATGCGCACAGGAGAGGCGGCTATCATGCCGCCGTTATCGCGTCAGGCGATGCTCGATCAATACAGTCACGCCTGGCGCCGCAAACTGTTTCAGACTCTGGGGTTGTTTGCGGTCATTCTGGTGGCCAGTTGGTACGTCAACCTACTGGATTTCCGAACGCTGGCTAACGGTATTCCGGCGATTGGCACTCTGATGGCGGAATCCTTCCCACCGGATTTTCGCAACATAATGGACTGGGTCTATCCGTTGCTCGATACCCTGGCCATGAGTATTGCGGGTACTGCCATTGCGGTTATAGCTTCTGTGCCGCTGGCGTTTCTCGCGGCCCGCAACACCTCTCCACACCCCGTGGTATATCACCTGACCCGCACCACCTTGAACGCCCTGCGCTCGGTCCCGGAGCTGATCATGGGGATCATCTTTGTGGCCGCAGTGGGCTTTGGCGCATTGCCTGGTGTGCTGGCCCTCGGGCTGCATTCCATAGGGATGGTAGGCAAGTTCTTCGCCGAAGCCATCGAGCATGTGGATGAAGCTCCGGTAGAGGCTGCCACCGCCGCTGGTGCGACGCGGCTGCAGGTGCTCTACCACGCAGTTTTCCCACAGGTGCTGCCGCAATTCGCTGACGTCGCCATTTACCGCTGGGAATACAACTTTCGTGCTTCCACTGTCATGGGCATGGTCGGCGCGGGTGGGATAGGTTTCGAGCTGATGGGCTCATTGCGCATCATGCAGTACCAGGAAGTCAGCGCGATTCTCATAGTTATTCTGGTCATGGTCACGCTGGTCGATGCGCTCAGCGGACGGCTGCGTAAACGTTTTAAATAAGGATTGATGATGAAACCAACTGTGGTCCTAACTCACCCCGTGCACGAGGAGGTGCTAGAGCTGCTGGCGCCTCACTGCGAACTGGTCACCAATCAGACATCACGCACGCTTGACGAAGCCGAGGTGCTTGAGCGGGTCTCAGGGGCTGATGCCATGATGGCCTTTATGCCCGATCGTGTAAGCGAAAACTTCCTTGCCCAATGTCCCAGACTTCGGGTCGTGGGAGCCGCGCTCAAGGGCTTCGACAATTTTGATGTCCAGGCTTGTACTCGTCATGGGGTGTGGCTGACCTTTGTTCCCGATCTCTTAACAGTTCCCACTGCGGAGCTTACTGTCGGGCTGACCATAGGTTTGATGCGTAACGTGCTCGAGGCTGATCACTTTGTTCGCTCTGGGGAATTTCAGGGCTGGCAGCCGCGCTTCTACGGTACTGGGATCGAGGGTTCGACCATCGGTATTCTTGGTATGGGCGCCATCGGCAGAGCGGTAGCCAAGCGGCTACAGGGATGGGGAGCCAAGGTCATCTATACCGAGCATATCCCCCTGCCGGCTTCAGAAGAGGCGGCTATGACACTGTCCAGAAGGTCCATGGCTGAGCTGCTTGGCGAATCCGACGTGGTGATTCTGGCTCTGGCTCTCAACGAACAGACACTGCATACCATTGATGCCGATGCGCTGAACTCCATGAGGCCCGGTGCCTTTCTTATCAATCCCTGCCGGGGCTCGGTGGTCAGTGAGCAAGCGGTGCTGGCTGCGTTGCAAGCAGGCCATCTGGCTGGCTACGCAGCGGATGTATTCGAAATGGAGGACTGGGCCCGCCAAGGCCGTCCCAGGAAGATTGATCCGGCCCTGCTGGACCACCCCCGCACCCTGTTTACGGCGCACATCGGCTCCGCTGTTCGCGGAGTGCGTAAAGCGATCGAGTTGCGTGCAGCACACAATATACTGGCGGCCTTGGCGGGTGAGACGCCGCCGGATGCGGCCAATGCCCCGGTGCCTGCTGACAACCAGGGGCGTGCTGCATGCTGAATCTGTTGTGGTTACAGAGTCTTCTGGCTGTGATCAGTCATCGGGGCTTCCAGACGGCGGCACAAGTGCTGGGTATTTCGCAGCCGTCGGTTTCCCAGCATATCCAGCGGCTGGAGGAGGAGTTGGGGGTTACCCTGATTACCCGGGGGCGGCGTGAATGTACACCCACGGCTGCTGCCAGGGCGCTACTGCCCTACGCTGAAAGTCTCCTGCGGCTGGAAGAGCAGGCCAGGGCGGCAGTAGTACGCAACACATTGCGGGTAGGTGCTAGCTCCAATATCGGTATCTACCTGTTACAACCGGTCCTGCGGTCATTTGAAAATAACAGCAACGCAAACGGCTACGAACTTCTCATCGATCATAATCCGAACATTTCGGAGAAACTGCGGCGTGGGGAAATCGATGTGGCAGTGATGGAGTGGAGTGAGCCTGGTCCAGGATTAGTGTCGGCACCCTGGCGGCGCGAGCCCCTGGTGTTGATTGTTCCCCCGGATCATCCCCTGGCAGGCGAGACGGCCATCAACCGTGAGCAGCTCTCTCAGCTTTCGCTGTTGGGCGGCGAACCAGGAACGGGTACCGGTCGTCTGTTGAATCGATTTTTCGAGGGGGGACCCATGCCGACCGTCTCCAGGCAGTTAGGTAGCACCGAAGCAGTCAAGCAGGCAGTAAAAGCCGGATTGGGGGTGTCGCTGGTCATGGCTTCGGCCGTGGAAGAAGAAGCTCGCGCCGGCAGTCTGCGGGCGATTCCGGTAGCCGGTACCGGGTTGCTCAAGGATCTTTTTGTCACCTGGCGTGGATCCAAGGACGCAACAAGCGCTCCACGGTTCGTAGACCACTTGCTGACACAGAGCGTCTGAGTCGGGTATCTGTCCACAAAAAGGGAGCCTGAGCTGGCGCTCAGACTCCCCTGGCAGAGAGTGCTACTGCTTACATGGCAGGCAGTACGGCAATATCGATAATACCTTCTGGCAGCCCTTCAACATCACCCAGTGGAGTCGGCGCTCCGGTCTTCAGATCCACGGTGTGCAGTGTCTTGCCGGTTAGTACGTAAGCGGTGTTGCCGCCCATGCCGTCACTGACGATATCCATTGCGGCAGCGTCCAGGTTTTTGGCCAATTCACCAACGGGCTGTTGTACGCCATCATTTGGTGGGTTTTGCAGCATCAGCATGCCGCTTGAGAGATCCACGGTGTAAAGTTCGGTTTTCTCGGTGCCTGCATAGGAATTGGTGTAGGCGCCCGCGACGACTTTTTCCATCATGTCCATGCTCGCAAAATCGCTGGCGTAGGCGACAGTGCCATCAACTGCTACTTCGCCAGTCTCTACGTTCACGCGGAAATTCGTGCCGTCAGCCGCAAGCAGTCGCAGACGGTCAGCGACCGGATTGAAATCAACAACGGCGTGCTCATCTCCGGGAAGCTCCATCTGCAGCTGGGCACCAGCGGTGGCCTTGCCCGTCGCCATGTCCAGTGTATAGAGCTGGGTAGCGCCACTCAGGGCATACAGAGTGCCGTTTGCTGGACGCACATCAATGCCGCGCAGGTCGCTTGCACCCTCAACGGCCATGCTGGCACTTACGCTGAGCGTGTCGGTGTCTACCTTGTGCAACATGCCGTCTGCACCCAGGGCCAGCAGTTGGGCAGCGCTGGCGGTGCCGGCGGCCAAAGTCAGAGAAGTCGTCAGGATCAGTTTGTTGAAAGTATTCATTTGTGGTTCCTCGCATTCGTGGAGTGGTGGGTTGATCCCACCTGGCAAGGGGCTTTTCAAGCCACCTGCCAGTTAATACCCCCGAGGACCGGTTCTGGATGTCGCCAATCGAAAATAAATTTTTCGATGGCTCAATTGCTGGCGATAAGCACCGCCCGACCGATGTACAGCACTGGGCCGGTAGGTCGATCCAACGGCGAGCCACCAGCGGGCTCCAATGTGAGCTCAAACAGCTGGCCCGCTTGCACCGCGCCGATCTGTTCGGCGCTCAATGTGGTTTCCTGGCCGGGCTCGATCAGACCCAATGAACGGGGCCCATCTTTAGGATCAATGAGCGTCCAGAATTGCACGCTGCGATCATCCGGTATCTGATCCTCGACAAGTGACTTGAGGTTCAGTGCGCCGTCCTCGTTGATGGTTACTACCCAGCCTGGCTGGGCGCTTTCGCCTGGCTGTTGCAACACGGCGGTATAGCTTGGGCCTGGCGCGCCGATCTTCATCACGCCGGGTAGCCAGGTGAGCAAGACCAGCAGAGCCAACGCGCCGCTGGTCAGACGCCACACACCCAGACTCTGCCACCAGCGGGCAAGTCCCTGGGGGTGGGTGGTTTGCGTGTCTGCCGACCAGCCGAGAGTCTGTTGAATCCGTTCCCATAGGTATGGCGAGGGAGGTTGCGGCGGGAGCTCATCGGTCAGGTCAAGGAGGTGCCGCTCCCATTCCAGGGCCATGCGCGCCGTCTCACGGTCATTCTCGATAAGATCACGCACTTCACTGGCCTGAGGCTCGTCAAGCAGGCCCAGCACATACTCGCCGATCAGCGCCCGACGCGGCTCAAGTTTGTGTGGAATCATACCTGCAAACACTCCTGCAATGCGCGAAGTCCCGCGCGGATACGTCCCTTGATGGTGCCCAGCGGCGTGGTCAGTCGGCTGGCAATCTGTTCGTGGGTCAGTCCCCGGTAGAAAGCCAAAAGAATCGGGTGACGCCTGGGGCGCTCCAGTTGACCAAGACATCGGCGCAACTGCTGACCCTCCGATTGATTGCTGGCGTGCTCCTCAGCCTGTGGACTGTCGTCGGCCATCTGCTCGATAAAGCTATCGTCGGTCTGGACCAGCCGTCCGCGTCCGCGCAGCTGGTTGAGGGCGCGGTATCGCATGATGCTGTAGATCCAGGCACGACCCTGGCCCAGACTGCGATCGAAGCGATGCGCGTTGCTCCAGACCTTGACCAGTGCATCGTGCACACAGTCCTCCGCCTGATCGCGTCGTCCCAGAATCGTTATCGCCAGCCCCAGTAGCTGGCCGGCTTCCTGTTTATACAACCGCTTGAAGGCGGCATGGTCCCCGCCCGCGCAGGCTTCCAGGGTGCCTTCATAATCGAAGTTGCTGTCTTCCATGCTCCGTTTCTTGCTCCATCACTGTGTCTTTCCAACAGGCTATACCCGCCAGCAGGCTGCACGGATGTGCAGGCTGCAATAAAAAGGGGATTGTTCGTGTGTAATTGTTTCAAGACTCGGCCGAGGGGCCGAGCCAGTCGATGCCAAGGATGGGCATATCAAACAAACAAATCAGCCAAAATAGTACCTCAGCATCCATACACCCATTCCCATCATCATCAGGTTTTCGGTGAGTGAAACGAAGCCAAGCGGCACGTTACTGCTGCCACCCACGCAGGCGCATTTAAGCTCACGGCGATCAATATACACAGCCTTGAATACAGACACCGCACCGATGGTACCGATAAATAGCGCTACAGGAATCGCCACCCACAATAGCGCGCCGGCTATCATCAATACGCCCGCAAGCAGCTCACCAAATGGGTAAAGATAGGAGTAGGGCACCTTGCGCTGGGCGAGCAGGTCGTAATTGAGAAACATGGTCGAGAAGCTTTCCACATCCTGCAGCTTTAATAGCGCCAGAATGGACATGCTGAACGCGATGAACAGTTCGGCGGTGCGGATAGTAAACACCCCGCCAAGCATCCAGCCCACCGCCAGGGCCAGCAACGCCGACACCCCAAAGACCGCGAGGACCGGCTGGTAGCTGGTTTCGTCCGGGGCCTTCACTTTCTTGCCCAGGTGGCGGCGAAGATCCTCATAACCACCGATGCGCTTTTTGCCGATAAATACTTGCGGCGTGGTGTCCACATCATGCCGCGCCTTGAATGCATCGATCTCTTCACGGGTGGTCAGCGGGTTGTCTTCGACGTTGTAGCCTGCACGCTCAAGCATATCGACCGACTTCAAGCCGAAGGGGCATAGGTGCTTTTTCATCACCATCCGGTAAACAGTCGCCTTGGCTTTCTCGTCCGAACTGTTTGATTCTGCTTTTTCTGTTACCGGTGAACCGGGATTCACAGGCTCGCTAGTGGCTGATTCTGGTATGACGGGTTCCAATGACATTTGCCTCTCCTTCTGGACCTGGGTCTACTTTATTGGGCAAGACAAGCGCGCATAGGTTCCTTGCGAGCGCTGGCGCTGTCGGTAAACTGGGCCTCATCACGAACTACAGGGAGGTTGCATATGCACACCATAGGCTTGATTGGCGGCATGAGCTGGGAATCCAGCCAGACGTATTATCAACTGATCAATCAGGGCATCAGGGATCAGTTGGGCGGATTGCACTCGGCTAAGCTGGTGCTCTACAGCGTGGACTTTGCCGAGATTGAAAATCTGCAGCACCAGGGTGACTGGGACGCCACGGCCAGGATTCTGGTTCGTGCGGCCAAAGCACTGGAAGCCGCTGGCGCCGACTTCATGGTGCTTTGTACCAACACCATGCACAAGGTCTCTACCCAAATCGAGGAGGCAGTCAGTATTCCGCTGCTGCATATTGCTGATGCGACCGCCACCGTGCTCAAGTCCGCCGGAGTCAGCAGGGTGGGTTTGCTTGGTACGCGCTTTACCATGGAGCAGGACTTCTATCGGGACCGATTGGAACGGCAAGGCATTCGTGTGCTGGTGCCGGATGAGTCGCAGCGCGAGCATATCCATGCAGTGATCTACGACGAGCTGTGCCTTGGCAAGATCAAGGCCGAGTCGAAAAAAGCCTATCTCGATATAGTCGCCTCCCTCGCCGGGCGCGGCGCGCAGGGCGTGATTCTGGGCTGCACCGAGATCGGCTTGCTGATTCAGGCCGCAGACACCACGGTGCCCTTGTTTGACACCACCCGAATCCATGCCGAGCAGGCTGTGCGCTTTGCCCTAGGCGGCAATCTGTCGGGTTAAAGCGGCGATCAGTATGCCGGCGGCGATGGCGGGCAGCGGTTTTTTTACCACCAGCATCATCACCGCGGTTGTAAGCAAAGCGAGGCGGGCAGCAGTATCGCCCTCCAGCGCGAGCGGAGCCAGCAGCGCAACCAGTACCGAGCCGGACACGGCGTTGATGAACTGCTTTACCCGATAGCCAATCGGTATGAACGACATCACATACACACCGCCCCAGCGTGTGGTCAGAGTCACCAGGGCCATAGCCAGAATGATCAGCAGGGCAAATAATCCAGTGGCTTCAACGTTCATGGTGCTTCTCCCTCCAGGCTAAACCCGCAACGCCGCCGGCCAGGGCACCCACTATCACGTGGCTGTTTTCAGGCAGGTACCAGTAAGCCATTAGCGAGCAGCCCGCCGCCACGGTCCAGATGCCCAGCATGCGCAGGTTCTTTTCGCCGCCCACTACCATGGCGAGTAGAAAGCAGCCCATGACCATGTCCAGACCCAGGGCCTTGGGATTGCTGATCAGGTTGCCGAAAGTCATTCCCAGCCAGGTACCGAAGACCCAGAACGACCACAGCGCCAGCCCGCCGCCAAACAGCAAACCCAGGCCCGGCTGCCCGCGTGTGAGGGCCTGCATCGACATTGCCCAATTGGCATCGGAGGCAATCAGCATTACGCCATAGCGTTTGGCCGCTGGTAGCCGGCTCAGCCAGGGATACAGCGTTGCACCCATCAGAAGATGCCGTGCATTGATCGCGAATACCGTGATCAGCAGGGTGAACAATGGCACCTGCGGACCCCACAGATCCAGCGCCGCAAACTGAGAGGCACCGGCGAAGACCAGCGCGCTCATGGTCAGGATCATCGAGTCGCTCAGTCCAGCCTGGGTCGCCGCCAGACCGAACGCCGCGCCAAAGGCAACGACGAATACGGAGATCGGAGCCAACTGTTTGAAACCGTCCCAGATAAGTTGTTTGTTGAGTTGGTGCAGCTCCGGATCGACGCTTGCCATAAATGCTCCTGAGAGATTTTGCCTGGCTGCATATTATGCACGGTGCCGCGGCATCGCCTTAGATACAGCTGTCGACAGGAACCGGCGCACACCCTTGCCGCCCCGTCGGCAATCGGCTAGGATCGTGCTCAATCAATGGAGATTCCCATGTCATTCCTGAACGAACAACGCGTAACTGCCCGCTGTGCCCTGAGCACCGGCAACGCCGTTGCGTGTGTGTCAGCGGTGGTCGGATATTTTTATTTTGGGTATTGGTTTAGCCGCATGCGCGCCTGATACCCCAGCAGGCGCCCGGTTCAAGGGTCGCCACCAGCAGTTTCCAAACCCCGGTCGGCCTCCCGCTCCGGGGTTTTTTATTGGCTGATAGTTGATGTTTTTCCACTACTGAAAAGAGGGTTACACCATGTTGAATGCAAACACCTATTACGCGGCTTCCTATCGAAACTGGCGATTTAGCGGCGCGATTCGCGATGCCACACCCCATCCAGACCGAACGCCACACAGACACCGATAGAGCCGCGGCGTCACAACGCCGCGCGAGGAACCCATAATGAATGCCACGCTTTCAACGCTTCACACCAGCACGCCCAGCGATCTGACTTTGGTCGATGCTGCCAGCACTGCAACTCGGCGCCATGCCACCCCATTACCAACCCCCGCGCAACTGCGCGGACGCTTGCCCTGCAGCGCCGCACTGGCCCGGCAGATCAATCAGCAGCGCGAGGCTATACGCGCTGTGCTCAATGGTAAAGATGACCGGTTGCTGGTTGTTGTCGGCCCCTGCTCCCTGCATGACCCCGACTCTGCGATGGAGTACGCGCAAAGGCTCGCTGAGCTGGCTCCCCAGGTTAACCAGCAACTGTTGTTGGTGATGCGCACCTACGTGGAAAAGCCGCGCACCACCGTGGGCTGGAAAGGGCTGATGTATGACCCGCACCTGGATAACAGCAGCGACATGGCAGAAGGTCTGGCCCTGTCTCGGCGTCTGATACTAGGCGTTGCCGAACTGGGTCTGCCGGTCGCGACCGAGTTGCTGCAACCCATGGCCGCCGGCTACCTGGATGATCTGTTGGGTTGGGCCGCTATTGGAGCGCGCACCAGTGAATCGCAGATTCACCGGGAGATGGTGAGTGGGCTGGCGTTGCCGGTTGGCTTCAAGAACGGTACCGACGGGAGCCTGAGCATTGCCTGTGACGCCATGCGGTCAGCTGCGCATCCGCATCAACACTTCGGCATGGATGACCACGGTCGGTCAGCTTTGATCCATACGCTGGGCAACCCGGACGCGCATCTCGTTTTGCGCGGCGGCTTACAGGCCCCAACTATCAGCCTGAGGCCGTCACAATGGCAAGACAAGCGCTTGAAAAGCAGGGCCTGGCAGCTCGGATAATTGTCGATTGCAGTCATGCGAACAGCAACAAGGACCCGATGCGCCAGCCCGATGTGCTGGCGTCGGTTATCGATCAGCGCAATGCCGGTGACCGAAGCCTGCGTGGTGTCATGCTCGAAAGCCATCTGTTTGATGGCAACCAACCGTTGGGCGCCGATCTGAAGTACGGCGTATCAGTAACTGACGCCTGCATTGGTTGGGCCGGTACCGAGCAGGCGTTGCTTAGCGCGGCGCGAGCCTTGCGGGCCTGAACTGTTCGTCGTGGCCCGGGCTTTTTTACTCAGCGTTTTAGGCTGATCCAGGTTGCCTCCGCGCAGGCCACGCGTTCGCCGTTGCTGCGGTAGAGGGCGCTGCCGGCATTGTGCTTGCGGCCGTCGTGCTTGATTGCCCAGGCTGAAACGATAAGTGTTTCCCCTGCCTGCACTGATTGCTCGATGCGTGCGCTGTAGCGGCCGAGCAGGGCCATGTCTGACACGGGTTTCACGGCAAAGAAACCGGGGCAATCCAGTGCCGCCCAGAGGTACTCGCTGGACACGTTACCCTGTGCATCAGCCAGATCCGCTGCCGGCTTCCAGAGTGCGGCAACCTGCTCCTCATGTTCGCATACGCCGCCGGCAAAGATTCGCAAGCCATCCCCTGGATCGCGATTTGTACCGCACACAAAGCAGCCGGGTAGATCATGGCGCACGCCGACAAAACGCTTTTGAGCTTCTTCAGCATCCTGCATTGCCGGCGGTGCAGGAATAGCCATGTCAAAGGTATAGGGCCGGGCAGTGGCTAATAATTGCTCGCCAAACTTCAGCTGAAGTCCATCTTCATGGGGGTGCAACTGAAGATCGGTATCCAGCGGCGGTGGCGCATGCAGTGTGACCTGGCAGGGCTGCTCCATATGCTGGGCAATGAGACCAGAGACGTAGCCACCATTGCCACTATTGGGCGGGCCGCAAAAACGACGGGCTATGTGCAGTGTTGTATTTTTCATGGAGTCTCCGGTGTGTGAGCAATATCTCATTTTACCCACTTGCTCCGCCCAGCAGCACAAGGAAGGGGTTGCATCCACAACGCTGATGTTGGTGTATTTGGGGATCTCGCGTTGCGGCATCGCGGCTTCCTCCGAGTCTGCGACTTCTAAACCGTCGACGCTGCTCTGCACAGCGAGTAAGCTTTCGATGACAGGCTTACTGCAACGAAACCCTGATGCAGTGGGCTAGGCTCTTACAGGGCGTCGACTTGTATTCTGAGCAAGCATGACCGTGCCATGATATCTGCGGTCGACAAGGTCAACCGGAAATCAACCAGGGATTACAATAATGTCTATTAGAATCAACGATATTGCACCCGACTTTACAGCGGACTCCACCGCCGGCGAGCTCAAGCTCCATGAATGGATCGGCGATAACTATGCCATTCTGTTCTCGCATCCCAAGGATTTTACGCCCGTATGTACCACTGAATTTGGTGCTGTGGCGCAGCTAGTACCTGAATTTGCCAAACGTAATACCAAGGTACTCGGCGTGTCCGTGGACAACGTGGAAGAGCACAAGAAATGGAAGCGCGATATCGAGTCGTTTGCCGGCGCTCCGGCGGACTTTCCGATCATCGATGACACCTCCCTCAATGTGTCCAAGTTGTACGATATGCTGCCCGCTGATGCCTATCTGCCTGATGGTCGCACTCCAGCTCACAGCGCTACGGTAAGGACGGTATTCATCATCGGTCCGGACAAGAAGGTACGTCTGACCATGTCCTACCCGATGGCTGTCGGCCGTAATTTTGCCGAAATCCTGCGTGCGCTGGATTGCGTCCAGACTACTGATGGCGCTTCAGTCGCAACACCGGCCAACTGGGTGCCCGGGCAGGACGTGATCGTCGCCTTGTCGCTGAATGATCAGCAGGCTGAGGAAAAGTTTGGCAAGCTCGATATCAAGCTGCCTTACCTGCGGTTCGCCAAGGCGCCGAAAAGCTCGTGATATGAGCGATAAAAGCTTGCGGCGCAAGGTCGCAAGCTTTTAGTCTCACAGCCATCCGACACAAAACCTCTGGCCCACGTCTGCACCCCGGACTCCGAGACGCCTGCTTAGGTATCGCGACACCACTCTCCCCAATTATGACTCCGACCTGACCCTCTAAACGGGGTCCACCTTTTTACATCCCAAGGTAGACGATCACCAATGACCCAGCCTGCAACAAAGCTTGGCTTCAACGCGACTTGGTCGATGGCCCTTGGCGGCATGATCGGTGGAGGGATTTTTTCGACGCTAGGCCTGGTGATCGGAATCGCAGGAGAGCTGGCTTGGTTGAGCTTTGCTGCAGCGGGGCTGATTGCCCTGGCGGCGGGTTACAGCTATGTGAAGTTGACCGCGCATTACGGTGAAGGTGCTGGCGCCTATACCTTCCTGTGTAAGATCAACGCCAAGGGACTGGCAGGCAGTCTGGCGTGGGTGTTGATTGTTGGTTATGTGCTAACCAATGCCGTGTATGCCTTCACTTTCGGGCAGTACCTGGGGCATGTCGTTGGCCTTGAGACCTGGTTTCCACGCGTGGCCGGCCTGGCCATTATCGCTTTGTTCGTAGGGTTGAACCTGCGGGGAGTAGGCGAGGCGGGGATCATTGAAGTGGTGCTCGTGTGGTTCAAGTTGGCGGTGCTGGTTGCGCTCGCCGGCTGGGGCCTGGCCCAGTGGGATCCGCCCATGCTTTCCCGGGGTGTTCCCGATGCGGGCGTTGGTGCAGCGCTGTTTGGTGCTGCCGCGGTGTTCATGGCTTATGAAGGCTTTCAACTGCTGACATACGACTACGAAGATATTGAGAACCCACAAAAAACGCTGCCCCGCGCAGTTCTGTCTGCGATCGTCGTGGTGATTCTTGTGTATATCGGAGTGGCCCTTGGCACGGCAATGCTGATTGGTGCTGACCAGGTAGTGGAGCATGAGGAGGTCGCTCTGGCCATCGCCGGACAGCAGGCGTTTGGCGTGGTTGGCGTCATTGTCGTCACTATAGCAGCAGCGTTTTCTACCGGATCTGCCATCAACGCCACACTTTTCGCCACAGCACGACTGACCCACAGGGTTGCCGAGGACGGAGAATTACCCGCCATTCTCACGCACAAGAATGCGAAGGGAATCCCTGACTATGCGGTCATCAGCCTGGGCTTGGGGGCAGCCATCCTCGCCACGCTGGGCAGCCTTGCGACGCTCGTTGAAGCGGCCAGTCTGGCATTTCTACTCACCTTTGCCATTGTTTGCGGTCTCGCCTTTCATCAGCAGGCGGGGTGGCGAGTGGTGACCGGATTTGGCGCCCTTGCCGGAACCGCTACCGCGATTGCACTGGTATTTCGTTTGTTGGAGACCGACCCGCTGGCGCTCGTTTTCCTCGGGCTGCTGGTCCTGATTGCTCTGTTCGGGCGTCCACTGTTGCTCCGCCAGATAAAGACGAAAGAACGCCGGAGTTGAGCGATCTTGGCGCAGCCAGCAGGCTTGGATTCGGTTTATCCAGGCCTGCTCGCCGCCGTGCCTTCAGGCCGGTTCTGCTAAAGCAACTGCCTCAACGGTCGCCAGTAACGAATCGACTAAAACATTCACCTTGCGTAACGCCTCGGTAACGGATGTGGCCAGCAGTTCGCCACCGACTTCCTGTCCTTCCACAGCGATGCAGTGCACACGGGTAATGCCGATAAACCCCAATGCGGTTAATAGGCTGGGTTCCAGGTGATTCATATGCGCCATTTGTCCGCCTGCTTCAAAGCCCACTCCGCCTCTGGCGGTGAGAATGACCGCGTGCCTCGGCCGGTCTGCGAGCAGCGGAATGTAGGGCTCGATGGGGTTGGTTTCGTCGATTCCGACTGTGCGGCCGGGTCGCACCACCTGATCCACCCAGGCCTTGAGTGCGGCTGGCATGCCAAAGTTGTACAGCGGTGTGCCGATGACCAAGATGTCAGCGGCTATTAGCTCCGCGACCAGTTGTTCGCTCTCTGCCAGCGTGTCGAGCATCCAGGGTTCCCGCTGCCCATCGGGTGTGAAGGAGGATGCGATCCAGTCATGGGTAATGAAGGAGGGCGGATTCTGGCCTATGTCTCGATAGGTGACGGGATCTGCTGGCCTGCTGGCCTGCCATTGGCTGACGAAAAATTGCGAGAGATTGCGACTATGAGAGCCGTGTTCGATTCTGCCGGCGATTCCCGGTCGGGCGCTGGCGTCAATGTGCAGAATATGGGGCATGGTAGATCTCCTTAAAATAGTTGAAGTCATCTGTAAGCGGTTGCAGAATCAGCTTATGAACCGCAGTTAAGCGGTACAAACGATCTTTTCTTCAGGCTACAGATGAGAGGAATTCACCCATGGCCCGTCGCCAACTTCCTTCACTATCTGCTCTGCGAGCCTTTGAGGCGGCTGCGCGCCATGAAAGCGCCAAACAGGCTGCCCTGGAACTGTCTGTTACACCCACGGCCATCAGTCATCAGATCCGCGGGCTGGAGGAATCCCTGGGTATCGCATTGTTTTTGCGCAAACCCCGGCAGCTTGAATTGACCGGCCAGGGACGAGAGCTGCAGCAGGTGCTAGAGTCTGCGTTCGATGACATCAGCGGCGCCGTTGAACGTCTGAGCGCCGCGCCATCTCGCAGGCCTATTACTCTCTCCACTACACCGGCGGTGGCGGCGCGCTGGCTGCTGTCATGGGTTTGCCTGTTGCGCGAGAGCCATCCGGATATTGATTTACGTATCCATGCTACCCATGAGGCCGTCGCTCTGGACGGTGTAACAGCAGATATGGGGATTCGTTACGGTGATGGTCACTGGCCGGGACTGGTGGCCGAGAAACTGTTGGATAACACCTTTATCCCCACCTGTAGTCCCCATATAGGATTGCGCGATGTTGACCAGTTGCCCCGTCACCCGCTGATTCATTTTCGACCCCAGGGGATGGCAAGCACCCCGCTGGACTGGGATGTCTGGCAGAAGGAGGCGCAGATTCCGGGGCTGGATGTGGGCGCAGGATTGGTGTTCTCGGACGAGACCCATGTTATTGCCGCCGCTGTCAGCGGTCAGGGCGTGGCGTTGCTGGGGCGCGAGTTGATAGAAGACGAGCTGGCCGAAGGGCGCCTGGTGCAGCCGTTTGGCCCGGAACTGCAAGGCAAACCATTCTTTCTGGTGTACCCGGAGCGTCGCCGTGACGACCCGACCATTCAGGCCGTTCGGGATTGGATGATGAAGGTGCCCGGAGGTGTCTGTAGCCTAGCTCGCTAGGCAATAGCGCTGGCCACCCGCGCGCTTGGCTCTATACATGGCTTCATCGGCCAGCCTGACCAGATGTTGTTCATCCCGGCTGTGTTCGGGATAGACCGCAATGCCCAGGCTTGGCGTACTGATCAGTGTCTGGCCATCCAGAAGATAGGGTTCGCTCAATGCCGCCAGCACCTTCTCGGCGACCAGCACGGCATCTTCTTGTTTGGTGATATTCTCCAGCAAGATAGCAAACTCGTCCCCACCCAGACGCCCCACCGTATCGGAATCACGTACACACAGGCAGAGCCGCTTGGCAACTTCACGCAGCAGCATGTCACCCATGCCATGGCCGAAGGTGTCATTGACCAGTTTGAAGTTGTCCATGTCCAGATACATCACGGCCAGCCGCAAACTGCCGCGCTGTGATCGCTTAACGGCAATGCCCAGGTGGTCCAGAAAAAGCGCCCGGTTTGAAAGCTCGGTCAACTGATCATATTGAGCCAGATACTCCAGCCGCGATTGCGTTCGTTTGCGCTCGATCGCATCGGCCAGCTGGTTGGCCATGAACTGGATAAGCTCCATGTCATGCTGGGTATAGCGCAGCTTCCCCGAATAATTTTGCAGTACTAGCGCGCCGATTGTCGCCTTGCCGGCTATCAGGGGTACACCCAGCCAGTCGCGTGGAGGGGAGGTAGATTGGGGCGTCAGCAAAAGAGCTTCGCCGGTGCGAATCATCTGTTTGCACAGCTCATTAGCTTCAAGCGGCTGTGTGGGAGGAGGAGGGACAACCTGGTCCACGTGATACGGAAAGCTCAGTTCATCGCTAGTGGCATCGTACAAGGCCACAAAAAAATTGTCCGCACACATCAGTTGACCAACAATCTCATGCACACGCGCGTAAAGCTCGTTCAAATCTGCGGCCCTGTGGGCCGCCTCGGAAACGTTATACAGCGCTGATTGCACTGCGTCAGCGCGTTTGCGAGCTGTGATATCGCGGGCCACGCCGACGCGCACTTGTTCTTTTTCGAGCCACTGGGCCGTCCACATGACATGCACGATGCTGCCGTCCTTGTGGATATAACGGTTCTCATGATCGATAGAAGGGCTGCCCGAGTTTATGTGCTCAATAACAGCCAGGCTTGCCTCCCTATCTTCTGGATGCATCAGCTCGAAGGCCGTGCGACCGACCATTTCCTCGGGCCGAAAACCAAACACCTGCTCACTGGCCGCGCTGACCGAAAGGAAACGGCCCTCAATATCGACCACACAGACCACGTCCAGCAGCATATCCAGCAGTTTTTCGTGGGGAAGAGGGGGGGTTGAGCTCATGCGGGCTATCATACGGCCAGTGCTGGCGGGCACGCTAGCACGATGATGTTATTTTACTATTAAATTCAAATAGCTGGCTGCAATCCTGGTACCTGATCTCATCTACACTGTCTGCCAGGGCTGCAGGCACCGCTACAGCCGATGATGCGATGGCGGAAATCCATTGCAAGGAGAGCGTATGCAGAGGCTGGTGTGGGTTGTGGTTGGATGCGCTCTTGCCGTGGCGGCATGTGAGCGTTCCAAGGCCTATTCGCCAGGCAGTGGTACGCCGTTGGCCGTCGAAGTGGCGCCGGTTACCCAGGGCGACTGGTATCAGCCACCGGTGGGCGCTTCATGGCAATGGCAGTTGTTCGTCGACGACGAGCACCAGTTGAACACCAGTTACGACGTGACCATTTACAATATCGACCTGTTCGACACCCCCGTATCCACTATCAACGCGCTGCAGGATTCGGGGCATCGCGTGGTCTGCTACTTCTCAGCTGGCTCCTGGGAGGACTATCGGCGCGACCGTGATCAATTCACCAGCGAGGAACTGGGTAAAACGCTGGACGGATGGCCCGCCGAGCGTTGGCTGGATATCCGTTCGCCCAATGTGCAGCACATCATGACGCAGCGCCTGGATCTAGCCGCTGCAAAGGGTTGCGACGCGGTGGAGCCGGATAACGTACAGGGCTATCTGGAGGAGACCGGCTTTGACATCAGCGGCGAAGACCAGTTGGCCTACAATCGTTTTATCGCCAATCAGGCACGCTTGCGGGGTTTGGGTGTGGCCCTGAAGAATAGCCTTGAACAGGTAGAGGCTCTGGTCGACTACTTTGACTTCTCCATCAACGAGCAGTGCTTCCAGTACAACGAATGCGACCAGCTGACGCCCTTTATCGAGGCAGGCAAGCCGGTGCTGCATGCCGAGTACCCGGCACACAACGACGACCTCAGCCTGGATGATGAGGCCTCTATTGCGCGACTGTGCAGCGAGTCGGAGAGACTGAGGTTCAGTACATTGATCCTGCCGGTCAATCTGGATGACAGTTTTCGCGTTGCCTGTCCCATGCTTTTTCCGATGTAGTAGCCACCTGTTACCCGCAGGCCGACATAGAGGTGCATGCTGGTCTCACCAATAGAGGAGAGCGAAACATGTCCGCCAAAAAATTACTGCTGCTGGCCGGTGATTACACCGAAGACTACGAAACCATGGTGCCTTTTCAGGCCCTGACCATGCTCGGTTATGAAGTGCACACAGTGTGCCCGGATAAAAAATCAGGTGACACGGTGCGTACCGCGATTCATGACTTTGAAGGTGATCAGACTTATACCGAGAAACCAGGCCATAATTTCGCGCTGAACTACGATTTTGACCAATTACAGGTCGACGATTACGTAGGCCTGGTGGTGCCCGGTGGACGGGCTCCGGAATATCTGCGTCTCAACGACCGGGTTATCGAGATTGTGCAACAGTTCGACAAGGCCCAGAAACCCATCGCAGCGGTTTGCCACGGAGCGCAAATCCTTGCCGCAGCAGGCATTCTCAAGGGGCGCGAGTGCAGCGCTTATCCGGCCTGTGGCCCAGATGTGAAAATGGCTGGTGGTACGTATATGGATATTCCGGTGGATCAGGCCCACACTCAGGGCAATCTGGTCACGGCTCCCGCGTGGCCGTCGCATCCTGCCTGGCTGGCTGCGTTCGTCAAACTGCTGGGCGCCAAGATAACGTTGTAATCTGGACAATCAACAAACAGGTGGTGGCCGCATGTGTGAACTTTACGTCAAAGCCGATCCGATTCTTTATGAGTCGCGTTCCCGCTCTCTGCGCATACGCGGTGTGGTCACCACTTTACGCCTGGAAAATCAGTTCTGGCAGATCCTTCAGGAGATCGCCGAGGTCGATGGCATGACCACCAATCAACTGATCACCAAGTTATATGACGAGATCATGGAGTTGCGGGGGGAGGTGGTGAACTTCGCCTCGTTTCTGCGCGTTAGTTGCACTCGATATCTGGCTCAACGCGAGGCGCGCCCGGTACCGCTTTCAGTGGTGCGAAGTTCGGTTGGTTAGGTCTGCTGGTGATGTGTAACGCTGCAGAATCCGTTCATAGCTGCCATCGTCAACCAGTTGCTGTAGTGCGGCCGTGTAGGCCTCAACAAAACCGGGATCATTCGATCTTTTGCTGAACGCAACTTCAGCGGCGTCGCTGGAGACGATGACATTGGTCGCTTTGATCTTATCACCCAGACCCAGGTTGTGAATTTCGTAAGCGCCGGTCCGTGCATCGGCAATCACCCCGTCAATTCGGTCCCTATCAAGCATGCGCCACAGGCTTTCCCGTTTGGCTACCATGGTTACCCGGTCCGCGAACCCGGGGTCACTCATGGCTTGCTGAAAATCCAGTCCGTAATACACCTTGATCTGAGCACCCAGCCTAAAGTCGGTATTTATCAGGTCTGTCAGGCGCGACACTGGCCACTTGGCAATGGCCTTCTCGCTCATAAACAGAATGTTATGCGAGACAGGTATCACCTTGCCGGAGAAATATGCATAGTTTTCCCGCTCGGGTCGACGAAAGGCATCAGGCAATATATCCAGCCGGCCCTGTTCCAGCTCCCTGAGTGCCCGTGCCCAGGGCAGCTTGCGCATGGAGACATCACAGCCCAGACGCTCCAGGACTATTCGGTTGATCTCAACATTGATCCCCGAAATGTCTCCGTTAGGCATTTGCATACTGAACGGCGGGTCATCGTCCCAGCGCACACTTTTCTCGCACTGGGCTTCCGCCAGCGCGGACCAGCATGCCAGCAATGGGAGCAGGGCCGCCAAATGGCGGCGTGGCAGGGCTGAACAGATTACAGCGGTAGCATTCAAGATCGTCATCCGTGCAGACCTTGTTGAAGTGGTCAAGGGGCCAGAGGAACCTGACGCTTGTGTTCAGTAGCATCATAGTACCTGGTGATAATTCTCGCCGCTTCTTCGTCTACGGGCTCGCCCAGCAGAAACGCATCAATCTGCTCATAGGTAACGCCGTGGGCCTCTTCGTCCGGCCTGCCGGGCTGCAGCTCTTCCAGATCCGCAGTGGGAGTCTTTCCGACCAGCTGCGCTGGTGCGCCTAACGCCGCCCCGATACTGCGTACCTGGCCCTTGGTCAGTCCGGCCAGGGGAGTCAGATCGCAAGCACCATCACCGAACTTGGTAAAAAAGCCCATTACCGCCTCGGCGGCATGGTCTGTTCCTACTACCAGGCCGCCGACATAGTTGGCCAGGGTGTACTGAGCGATCATGCGTGCTCGCGCCTTGACGTTGCCTTTCACAAAGTCATGCTTGGCAGCTTCACCTTGCACATCGGTAAAGCAGGCCATCATGCCATCTACGGCGCCCTTTATATCCACGGTGCGCATTTGATCCGGCTTGATGAAGCTCAGCGCTGTCTGTGCGTCATGCTCATCGGCTTGTATGTTATAGGGCAGGCGCATGGCATAAAAAGTGGCCTCATAGTCATCGGCACGCAGCGACTCGACAGCCAGCTGGCAGAGCCTGCCGCAGGTAGTGGAATCCACGCCGCCACTGATCCCGAGTACCAGCGCCCTGGTACCGGAACTACGAACCGTGCTCTTGATGAAATCAATCCTTCGCTGGATCTCCTGCTTGATCTCGGCAGTGCTCTTCAGGTCAGGATTGACCTGCAATGCGCTACGGATCTCAGCGCCGCTAGTAGCTGCAGTGCTCATACTTGTCTCCTTGGTATCTGATACCGGAATGCGTAAAAGACGGGTCAACGGATACCATAGACGAGGTTGATGTTTACACCAAGAGTCAACTCGTTGCTTTGGGTGTCTAAACCGGGAGCTCGACGGCTACTTATTTGGCGATTTACATCACAGCTTTGAGATATTGTCGTTGGAAATCGCATGTCGGTGTGGGAGCCTTGCTCAGCGCAAAACAGGGCGCCTGCGCCCTGCCAGCGTCATTCCCTGAACTGTCTGTAGCCAAACCTGGCCTGTAATAGTTTGCCCCTGGAGATTTAGCATGTTTCGGCATGAACCCGCCTCTGCTGCAGGCCTGACTGCAGCGGATTCCGCAACTCTGCGCATGAGTGTAAGTAGCCGTGCATTTCTGGCGATGGTGGCTGGGGTTTTATTGGGGGCGCCCTGGTTTGATCAGGGACTGTATTGGACCGCCTGGTTTGGTGCTGTGCCGCTACTGTTCGCCCTGCGCGGGACGACCTTACGCGCCGCCTGGCTGCTTGGTTGGCTGGCCGGTGCCGTGTACTTTGCGATTGCAACCTACTGGATCATCGACTTCGTCATCAATCTGCGCGGTTTCAGCTTGCCCGTCGCAGTGCTGCTGGGCGTGGTCTTCTGGTGCTATGCCGGCCTGGCCACGGGCCTTTCCTGCCTGCTGTTTCGCTGGGTCTCACGGCACCTGCCGCGCTGGGATCTGTTGAGCTTTCCGGTTTGCATGGTCGTGCTCATGGAGATCTACCCGCTGCTGGTCGGCACCTATTATGCTGAAGCGCAATCGCGATTTCTGCCGGGGCTGCAGGGCGTGGCGCTCCTGGGTGTGCAGGGCATGGACATGCTGATGATGTTGAGCGGAGCCCTGCTATTCACCTTGCTGATCGACCGAGGACGCTCCCAGCGGGTGGGCATGGCGCTCGCAGCCAGCGTATTGCTGGCCTGGTTTGCCTACGGATTCATCAGCTTGCAGGCCTGGGACACGCGAATGCTTGAATGGGATACCCGCCAGATCGGCCTGGTGCAGCCCAACGACGCGGTCACCCTCGCCATACCGGAGCCGCCCAGTGGGTTCAGCCGCGAGTATCCGCCCGAGCTAGCCGCTACAGAGCGTCTGGCCGCTGCCGGTGCCCAACTGGTGATCTGGCCAGAAGCCCGTTACAAGGGTTACTTCGACAAGCCCTCGGTCCGCAACAGTTATGCCTCCGTACTCAACGACCTGGGTATTCCCCTGATTCTGCATGACTCGGAACGTGCCTGGACCAACGGCGACTACACCGATTACAACTCCCTGGTGCATCTGGACGCCCGCGGCGCTCAGGCCGGTGTGTATCGCAAGATGCTGCGCATGCCGCTGGGCGAGTATTTACCCGATTTCTTTCACTTGCCGGGCATCAGCTGGGTAACGCGACGCTTTTTCGGCGACTTTGTGCGCCCCCTGCAGCCAGGGACCGTACACAGGGAATTCAGAATCAACGGCATGCGTCTGTTACCCAAGATCTGTTATGAAGCCGCGTTCCCGAGTTTTGTCGCAGAATCAGTGGGCAGCAACGGGGCGGGCAAGGTGCTGCTTTTCGTCTCCCAGGACAACTGGTTCGGTGAGACTGCCCAGCCATTTCAGCATGCGTCCATGTCCGTGGTGCGCGGTGTCGAAAACCGCTTGCCGATGATCCACCTGATCAACAACGGCCCCTCGGTGGTTTCTGCACCCAACGGACGCATCACCGCACGCACCCAGGCCTTCGCCCAATCGGAAATCGTCGCCTCCATGCCATTCTCAGCTACCTCCGGCGGGAGTTTCTACAGCCGTAACCCGCAGATTGTGCGCTATCTGCAGTATGGGATTCTGGCTATGCTGGCGCTGATGATTCTAATCAGACGCAAGGGGCTGGCGCCGAGCACGACCTCAAAGGAAGACAGGTAATGATACTCAACAAGATAAGAAAGCTGTTCTCAGGCAGCCTCTACGTGCGAATCAGCGAGGAGCGGCTGCAAGTCCACCACCTGGAAAACGGCCTGGTGTTTGATCAGCGGCCCTTCATCGCCCTGGATGCCTCCAACCCGCGCAAGGTAACCGTCAAGGCGATCGGTGATGAGGCCTATGCCCTGAAATCGGACAGCCGGTTTACCGTCTCTAATCCCTTTGCCCATCCGCGGATGCTGGTAAGCAACTTCGGTAACGCCGAAAGGGTGCTTACCCACGCCATACGAGCAGTGCATTCTGCACAATTCATCGCCCCCAGCCCGCTCGTGGTTATGCACCCTCTGGAAAAACTCGAGGGAGGGCTGACAGAGATCGAGTGTCGTGTATTCCGTGAGCTCGCGCTGGGCGCAGGTTCGAGGGAGGTGCGGCTACACGTGGGCGATGAGCTATCGGTCAAGCATTTTGCCTGGGACCAGATCTGCGAGCCCGGCGGACGTTAGGCAACATCCGGGAGCGATTCAGGCAGCAGGTGACCCTGTTACATTTCGCCATCGCGCATCACTTTAAGTTCTGAGTCACCTTGGGCAAAGCCGCGCTCCAGTTTGGTTTTAAGCAGCAAATCGGTACGTGAGTCTGCGTGGTGCAAGGCTTCTTCCATGCTGATCGCGTCAGCTTCCAGCAGCTCAAACAGGTGCTGATCAAATGTCTGCAGGCCCTGTTCGCGGCTACGGGCCATGGCCGAGCGGATTTCCCCAAGCTCATCACGGGAAATGAGATCGACAATGTATGGCGTGCGCAGCAACAGCTCCACGGCGGGCAATCTCTTTTTATGCTTGCCGCGCAGCAGCCGCTGGCCAATAACTGCGGCCAGGTTCATGGAGATATCACCCAGCACCTGCTGACGATTGTCATTCGGGAACATGTTGATCATGCGTTCGATAGCCTGGACGGTATTGGTGGCATGCAACGTCGCCAATACCAGGTGTCCGGTTTCGCTGTAGTGCAGGGCGTGTTGCATGGTGTCGCGATCACGGATCTCGCCAATCATGATGACGTCGGGTGACTCACGCAGCACGTTGCGCAATGCCTCCGAGAAGCTGGCTGTATCGAGGCCCACCTCGCGCTGATTAACAATCGAAAGCTTGTGGTGGTGCAGGAACTCAACCGGGTCTTCAATACAGATAATGTGGCCGGTCTGATGCGTATTGCGATAGTCGATCATCGACGCCAGGGTTGTTGATTTGCCCGAGCCGGCCGCGCCCACTACCAGCACCAATCCACGGTCTAGCTCCACCAATTCCCGAAGCTTCAGCGGTAAGCCAAGCTCATCGATACCGGGTATCACGCTGTTTATATGGCGTATCACCATGGCAACTTCGCCACGCTGATAGAAAGCATTGATGCGAAAGCGCCCGGAGCCGGGGACCCCGATACCCAGATTCATTTCCAGGGTGCGCTCGAACTCGGAAACCTGTTTCTGGTTCATCAGCTGATAGGCCAATTGCTTCACCGCGCCGTTTTCCAACGCGGGACCTTCCAGGGCCACGACCACGCCGTCGCGCTTTAAATTGACGGGCGCGCCAACGCTGAAATACAGGTCAGAGCCGCCCTGTTCAACCATCGAATGCAAAAAGCTGAAAACATCCATAACCTTCCTTAGAAATCACCCGTTCAAAATCGTCAAACGTAGCAGTACGTTAAAGCATAGCCTGAATCAGAGTTAACGCAGAGCTAAAGCTGGTGACAGCCAGGTGTGGTGACTTGATAATCCCGGGCACTGAATTTGTTACCCTGTACCTGCATTCAAGTGAGGACGTGATCCTCCCGTACTTTCCGACAACAACAGAGGTACCGCATGATCTGGACTGTTTATTTATCCGGTGAGATCCATACCGACTGGCGTGATCAGGTTCAAGCCGGGGCAGAGGCCGCCGGGTTGCCAGTGGAGTTCACCGCTCCTGTCACTCACCACGAATCCAGCGACGCAGCTGGCGATATGCTGGGCAAGCCAGAGGTGCCGTTCTGGCGCGATCACCAGTCCGCCAAGGTCAACAGTATTCGTACCAAGACGCTGCTGGAACAGTGTGATGTGGCGGTGATCCGCTTCGGTGACAAGTACAAGCAGTGGAACGCTGCCTTCGATGCAGGCTACTGCGCCGCCATGGGTACGCCCTACATAACGCTGCATGATGCCGATATCATTCACCCCCTGAAGGAAGTAGATGCAGCGGCCATGGCCTGGGCGCAAACGCCTGAACAGGTGGTCGAGGTATTGAAGTACGTTACGTCAGCTAGATAGCGACTCGACTCCGATCACCCGGTAATCCTGTAGGTCGAGGGTCTGCTCGCAACGTCGCAGTCAAGCCCTCAATCCTCCCAACGCTCGTCACGCCGGGTAATACAGGCAGCCAACAGCTCCTCCAGTGATGCCTGCAATTGCTGCATGAATAGATTGCTGTCCTCACCCGGCAGCAAGGCCTCACCAATGGCCACATCGCAGTTGAACGGCACCAGCATGGACTCGCCCTTGGGCAGAGCGCGACCAAGGCCGTGCATGGCGATGGGGGTGACGGTCGTGCCGGGGTGGCTGCGTGCGAGGTGATAGATGCCTTTGCGCAGCGGCTGCAGTTGTTCGGCTTCGCCGCGGCTGCCTTCGGGGAATAGCAGCAGTATCTCGTCATTGGCGAGCGCTTGTTGGCACAGGTCAAACACCTTCTCCTTGTCGACCTGGCTCTGCCGGTCGAGCGGGATGATGCCGATCACGTTGAGTGACAGCCAACTGGTGAAGCGGTTTCGCAGAAAGTAGTCCGCGGCCGCTACGGGGCGCACGCGGTGTAGCTGGCTGAGCGGGTAGAGTGCCATAAGCACCAGGGTATCAAGATGGCTGTTGTGGTTGGCTGCGAGGATTGCCGGACCGCGCACAGGTAGGCGCTGCGCGGAATACATGTTGAGGCCCAGCAGCAGATAGACCACCGGTTTGACTATCAGTAGAAAAAATAGCCGCTTGGGCAGACGTTGAAAGAACGACATGGTGGCCTCAGTAGCTGGTGTAAACGAGGAAGTGGAAGAACAGCGGCGCGGTGTACATCAGGCTGTCGATACGATCGAGAATGCCGCCATGGCCGGGAATCAGCTGGCTGGTGTCCTTGATGCGCAGGTCACGCTTGACCGCAGAGATGGTCAGGTCGCCAACAAAGCCGGCGATGCCGATCAGCAAACCGGCCCCCAGGCCCAGCCAGAAGCTCAGCGGCGTCAGCCAGGGAGCCAGCAGACCGCCGAGCAGCGTGGTGGTGGCAACGCCACCCAGAAAGCCAGCCCAGGTCTTGTTGGGGCTGATGGTCGGCACGATCTTGCGCTCGCCAAACTTCTTGCCCCAGATGTACTGCGCCACATCGTTGAACTGGGTAAGAAATACCAGATACAGCACCAGCCCCACGCCGCCGCCCGAGGCGTTCTGGTCTGCTGGCAGCACAAGCAGGTAAGCCACGTGGCTGATGGCAAACACCGTGGTCATGATCGCCCATTGATAGGAGCCCACCGCACGTATAAAGCCCTTGGTTTCGCCCAGCATCAGCAAGCCAAAGGGGATCAGCAGGAACAGGTACACCGGAATAAAGACGATGAACATGCGGTACCAGTCAATCGCGATCCAGTAGTACTGCAGCGGCACCATCAGGTAGAGCGCGAGGATCAGGCGACGGTCGCTGATGCGCACCGGCAGAATCGAGAAGATTTCCCGCAGCGCGATAAAGCTCAATATCGCGAAGAAGATCAACGAGGCTGTCTGGCCGATCATCAGAGCCGTAAAGACCACCGCGACCATGACCCACCATGAGTTGATGCGTTGCTTGAGCTCCAGGTGCGCTTCAGGGCTGAGACGCGAGCGCAGACGCCACTGGGTAATCGAGGCCACCACCAGCATGGCCAGTACCACCAGCATGGCCACCAGCGCACTGGGGGTGAGATCGAGCATAAAGGCTAGGCCGAGATCCATGTCAGTTGGCTCCACGTTGTTGCAGGCGCATATAGGCGCCAATCAGGCGGCGCATCGCAGTCACCGCGCTACCCACCACAAGCAAAATCAGGCTGATCCAGAGCACCATGCCGTAGTGCCCCCAGAAAATCTCCAGGGCAGAAATCACCGCGGCCACGGTAATCAGCGCCATGCGCTGCTGTTTGGCCATGGGTCCGCGAAAGTCCGCCGGCAGCCCCAGGGAGACGCCCAGAACGCGAATGTAGGCTGTCATCACCGCCAACAGGGCGCCGAGCCAGGCCAGCCACATGGCGCTGGGGTAATCCGGCAGCGCGAAACCGCAGGCCACGATCAGCAGTGGATCGGCAATACGGTCCGGCACGTCATTGAACAGCTCACCCGCCGGCGTCTGCTTGCCGCCTTCCATCGCCACCATGCCATCGAACAGATTGCACAGCAGGCGCAATTGAATCAGCAGGGCTGCGGCCACAAACCACATTGACCGCTCACCCGCCAGCGTCTGCCCGGTCATCACCAGCGCAGCGCAGCCGCCCAGGGCAAACACCACACTGAGAACCGAGATCTGATTGGGTGTGACGCTGCGGCGGCTCAGCCAGCCAGCGAAGCGGCGCGTCAGTTGCTGGTCACGAATTTTCAGGGGGCGTCGGTTATTTAAGTCAGTCATGGGCTTGCTGCTCCGAGCTGGCGGCATCGCGCGCCAGGGAAAAGGTGAGATACAGGCAATAGGCAAAAGCCAGGCCGCTGGGCGGCAAGATGGTGGTCCAGAGCGCTGGAGTAGCATTGGCGGTATGTGCCAGCCAGAGTGCGCTGAAACTGACTGAGACGATCAGCAGTGGTGGCGCCGCGATACGTAGAACGGGGCCGGGCAAGCGGACGAACAGGGCATTGACGCAAACGGCCATGACCAGGGTAATGATGGCGCTGGCACAGCCCTGCAGCAGACCGGCGAACAATGCTTCGCGGTGACCGGCAGACCAGTTGGCCAGTAGGGCCCAACCACCCCAGAGTATGAAGGCCAGCGCCGCTGCCAACAGGCGACCGGGAGCCAGGGCGCTCATTGCGCCTGGCCAGTTGCGCAGGGCAGGGGGCGATGCGGAAAAAGCAAAACGTGTTGTGCTGGCAAATAAGCCATGCCCTGAAATCCTGTTCGATCGGCAATAAAGAGCGGCAGCTTAACGCAAATACAGATCCACACACGAGTACACGCTGCTCAGCCTGTGACCGGCGTCATGTGTTGTATTCTGTGTGCCTTACAGGAATCTCTACTAGACCAGCAAAGGATCAGAACCTTTAATGTGCATCTAGCTCATCATTACCACCGACTACCAGGAAAATGCCATGAAGGCTCATGTTGGAATAGCTATTGTTGTTCTGGCCCTCTCAGGTTGTGCAGCTCCGGATAATCCGAAGCCACAACCAGCGATGCCATTGGATATGACCGCGAGCACGGTAAGTCCGGTCTATCGAGCTGAGGTAAGGGTCATCAATGGAAAATATGTTTTGTTCAGGCAGGCCCCGGGCAGCCGTGCACTCGTAAGACTTCTAGAGTCGCCCCGAATGATTGACTCTGCTGAGGTATCGCCTGACGGAAAATTTACAACTTACATCTCCTACGAAGATATTGGCCCCAAGCTGTTTGTGCAGAACAACTTCGCGGGAAGAAGAGGTTCATGTGTACTGAATAACAAGAACATAAAAGCCATTTTTTCCGAGGATAGCCGAGGACTTGAGGTCACAAGTGAAGGCAAGAGTTACCAAGTCCCCCTGGACGACTCGCCCTTCGCAAAAGTCGTTTTTAGCGCGCAGGATCTCCCGGTTTGTGCGACTGATTCATGAGCATTTTGCCACCGGTAATATCTCCATGCTCACCCAGCTTTCAAGGCCGCAAGCCTACTTCCACTCGCTGGTTTTGCCTGGCGATGGCGTTCCAGTCGCCTGCCAAAAGATAACTGTCGACTATCGGATAGTCGCTACGCGGGTTGTTGCTGTCTGCCAGGCTGACTACCAGCCGAACTGGGCTGCCCTCGATCAAGGGAGTGCGACTGGCAAAGCTGGCGAAAGCGGCGGACTTGAGTTGGCCACTGCGTTGCAGTCTGATGGCCTCACTGGCAAAGCCGGTGCAGGCAGCAACTGGCAAAGAATCCGGTGCCAGGACCAGATTGCCCTGCTCGTCTTCGATCATGCAGAAGCTGCCGGCATGGGCGGTCAGATGAATGCTGCCCTGAAAGCCCCCCTGGTGCAGCATCTGCACCAGTTCGTTGATCGCGTTCAGACGCTGATCGTCGAAGGGAATGGCTCCTGGAGGAAAAAGACCTTCACGATTCAGTGACCACTCCACCGCCTTGAGCAGTGACGCATGTTCCTGGTCGCCACGACTGCGTTGCTGTGCAAGGGCCGCGAGCAGCAGTTGGCTTGGTGCAGGGGCAGTGCGTGCCTCACCAGCAACCGTCGGGGTCGCAGCCGCTGAGTCTGTATCATCGACGAGCAACAGATTTTGGCCGCCTAGCACCAATGCGGCGCCCAGCACCATTCCGCCCACAACAGCCGGCCAGCGCCGGGGTGGGGCGGGAGCCTCGGGTTCACGCACCTCTTCCAGTAAGCTGCTCATGGCCGAGTGGATGCTGGTATGCAGGCGCCTGCTCTGGGCCTCCAGGTGCGTTTGCAGCAGTTCGATCATGTGATCGTCTGTGGCTTCACGCGCCAGCGCGGCGATTTCTCTGGCTGGGCTGAAAGGTTGCGCATCGCGGGCGGGCTGGGTTGTGTTGTCCGGAGTGGGATCGAGCAGATGCAATGATCTGAGTTTGGCCACAAGATCCACGGACTGCACTTCCTTGGGCAACACGCCCACGGCGCCAAGCGCACGGGCCTGGCCCAGATACAGTTCGCCGCCTTCCTTGGAGGTGTACATCATGATCGGAATCAGTGCCGTGGCCGGATTGGCCTTGATGATGCGCACCGCCTCGAAACCATCCATGCCGGGCATCATGTGGTCCATGAAGATAGCGTGGGGCTTGTCGTGCAGCAGATACTCAAGCGCTTCCTCAGCCGATGCGGCCTCGTCCACTGCGATGCCGTGCTTGATCAGCTGGCGCTTGAGCACCAGGCGCGCCGAGCGTGAATCGTCTACGACGAGAGCGCGTTTAACGCCCATGGGGATTCCGGAGTCTGTCTAACATTGTGCCATCTGCGTTCTGTTATTTTGATTTTGGTCAGCATGATGGCTGGTCGAGGACGACCCTATGCTAGTAAGGGATTAAGACTAAAAAGAGGGCTGCAATCTATAGCCCATATGGGCTAGAGCAGGGCTGGCCGCCTGCTTCAGTAGCCAGCTGCCAGCTTTACTGCCGCACTCGTTTCACCGTCTCCGAAGGCTTTTCTCCAAATAACGCCTTGTAATCCAGCGCGAACTGTCCCGGATGCCAAAAGCCCCAGCTGGCGGCTATGACGGCAATCGAGCCGTCCTGCTGCGGCATACTCAAAGCGCGCCGCACCTGATTGAGCCGCGCGGTGCGCAGGAATTTCAGCGGGCTGATACCCAGGATACTTTCGAAGCTGTATTGCAGGGTGCGGCGGCTTACATGCGCCAGTTCGCAGAGGTCAGTCACCGTTACCAGGGTGTCCGGGTTGGCAGCAATATGCGCCTTGACCTTGTCGACCACCTGTTTGCGGTGGTTAAAACTCGGCGCGGTGTCGGTATGTGTTCGGTTTTCAGTGAACAGATCAAGCAGAGCGTTGGTTACCAGATCCTGCTGTATCTGGACGTTCAGACTTTTGTTGTGAATGACCATCTGTTCCAGTAGATAGCGCAGCTGATCCAACTGCTGCTGAGCTACAGCGAGACGAGGCGACTGCTCCAGACTGGCGAGATCGAGCATGCGACCTTCACGCTCAGCGGCGCCAAGCAGAATATCTGCTTTCACCACGATGCCGAAGATGTCAAAGGCGTTTGGCGTCATCAGTTCAAAGTCGCAATCACCGGGGCGGCACATCAGTTGATTGCTGTCCACTGACAGGCCGTTGATCCTGCAGTCCGCTGGTTGAGCGGGTATGCCCAGCCACACGGAATCCTTCCAGACATTGCACTGTTGCCGAAGGGCGCGGTTGGTGTGCTCCTTGAATAGCTGAAAGCCATCCAGCGTGACTTCGTCTATGCGCCCATAGAAACGCCCGTCGCCCAATTGGTCGTATTCCTGCTGCCAATTGGTCAGGTTGTGGGCATGCTCGTCCGCATCCTGCGCCTCGCTGGTGCTTCTTGCTGGTGCATGCTGTGCTGAAGGTGGTTGCATGGCTGTGCGTCTTTGCCCTTGCTTTGCAGATCAAATGCAGCGGAAGTGTTATGCCCACTTTGCAAGGCACTGAATTAAATAGGAAAAACAGATTTGCCAAAACTTGATAGTCCGCTGGAACGGTCGTCGCAAGCATAAGCGTAATTAATTGCTGACGTTGTGCGACGTTGCTGAATTTTAGCAGCAATATCCGTGCCTGAGATAAGACTATGAGCCAAAAATACCGATACGTACTGGGTAGTAAAACCTATCAATTTCGTGATCTGGCCGACCTGATGGCCAAGGCTACACCGTCACGCTCTGGTGACCGCCTGGCCGGTGTGATTGCCCTGTCTGCTGAAGAGCGTGCCGTGGCACAGATGACACTCGCCGATGTGCCACTCAAGACCTTTCTGAGTGAGGCGTTGGTGCCCTATGAACAGGACGAGATCACCCGCCTGATCATCGACGAGCATGATGCACTGGCGTTCGCGCCAATTGCCCACCTGACTGTCGGAGATTTTCGTAACTTTTTGCTGAGTGACCACGCAACCACTGAGGTTTTGCGTTCTCTGCGAGCCGGTATCACCCCGGAGATGGCCGCCGCGGTGAGCAAGATCATGCGCAACCAGGATCTGATCCTGATTGCCAAAAAGTGCCAGGTGACCACCGCCTTTCGCAATACCATCGGGCTGCCTGGACACTTGTCTACCCGTCTGCAACCCAATCATCCCACCGATGACGTGAATGGCATCGCCGCCAGTATTCTGGACGGGCTGCTGTATGGCAGCGGAGACGCGGTGATCGGCATCAATCCGGCTACCGACAACGTGGACCAGGCCATCAAGCTGATGCGGTTGATGGGCGATATGATCGACAGGTACGAAATTCCTACCCAGTCCTGCGTGCTGACTCACGTGACCAATACCATCGAGTGCATTGAGGCTGGAGCGCCGGTGGATCTGGTTTTCCAGTCGATTGGCGGTACCGAGGCGACCAACAGCAGCTTCGGCTTCAACCTCAATACCCTGGCCGAAGCACAGGAGGCCGCCTTGAGTCTCAAGCGTGGCAGTGTCGGCAATAACGTCATGTACTTTGAGACCGGGCAGGGTAGTGCACTATCAGCCAACGCTCATCATGGTCTCGATCAGCAAACCTGTGAGGCCCGCGCCTATGCGGTCGCACGCAAGTTCAGCCCGTTACTGATCAATACTGTGGTCGGCTTTATTGGTCCCGAGTACCTGTTTGACGGCAAGGAAGTCACCCGCGCCGGACTGGAAGACCACTTTTGCGGCAAATTGCTTGGTCTGCCGATGGGCTGTGACGTGTGTTACACCAACCACGCCGAGGCCGATCAGAATGATATGGACAACCTGCTGACCCTGCTGGGCGTAGCAGGCTGCTCCTTCGTCATGGGCATCCCCGGCTCGGACGACATCATGCTCAATTACCAGACCACGTCCTTTCATGATGCGCTCTATGTGCGCCGGGTACTCGGGGCGCGTCCCGCGCCGGAGTTCGAGCAATGGCTGGTGCGCATGCAGATCCTGCGTGATGCCGACAATCACATTCTCCACGAGAGCCTGCCGGAGCCCTTTGCCCGTGCGCTCAAGACGCTGCCTGGAGGTCGCTCATGAGCGAGTCAGATCACTCACATCGGCAACTGGGTAACGTTATAGATAACCCCTGGCGGCGTCTGCGTGAGTTCACCGATGCGCGCATAGGCCTGGGCCGCGCCGGTATCAGCCTACCGACCAGTGAACTGCTGGCTTTTCAGTTGAGCCATGCGCAAGCGCGTGACGCAGTGCATTTTCCCCTGGATGTAAGTGCATTGCGCGCGGAGCTGCAGGCACTACAGGGCATGTCCGCAGACACGCCATTGCTGCATCTGCTTAGTCAGGCCACTGACCGGGTGACCTACCTGCAACGCCCCGATCTGGGCCGCAAGCTCGATGACGCCTCACGTCAGCAGGTGGTGGCCTTGCCTGCTGCTGCCAATGCAACGCCCAGCGATCTGGCCATCGTCATTGTGGACGGCCTGTCCTCACTGGCGGTTCAGCAGAACGCCGCTCCGTTTTTGGCTGAACTGCTGCCGCTGCTGCAGAGCCAACAACAGCTCTGGAGCCTGGCACCCCTCACCGTGGTCGAGCAAGGTCGCGTGGCCATTGGTGATGACATAGGCGAGCTGATCAATGCGCGCATGGTGCTGCTGTTGATTGGTGAGCGACCGGGTCTCAGTTCGCCAGACAGTCTGGGTCTGTATCTGACCTGGAACCCTCGCTCAGGTCTTAACGATGCCGCACGTAACTGCATTTCCAATGTACGACCTGCAGGGCTGGCCTATGCCGAGGCAGCACGCCGCGTGGTCTATCTGATGAACGAAGCACGACGTTTGCAGCTCAGTGGCGTGAATTTGAAGGACCGCACCAGGGATTCTGTTTTAGAACAAGACGGCAAAAGCAGTCATTTTCTGATTGCTGATCAAGCCACTGCACCCAAGTAAAACGACTTAAAACACATCAGATTTTAAACTTGAGAAGTAGGGGATTCATCATGACGACAGACAACCAGGCATATCTTGCCAAACGGCAACTCAAGCGCGGGACGGCAGGCTGGATTTTGCTGGCGGGACTGGGCGTGTCCTATGTTATTTCCGGCGATTTTGCCGGCTGGAACTTTGGAATAGCCGAAGCGGGATGGGGTGGTTTCGCCATCGCAGCGGTATTGATGGCGTTGATGTACTTCACTTTGGTGTTGTCGCTGGCAGAAATGTCGGCAGCGATTCCAACGGCTGGCGGTGGCTATAGCTTTGCCCGTCAGGCCATGGGTCCGACCGGTGGATTTATCACGGGTCTCGCTGTTCTTATCGAGTACGCACTGGCACCGGCGGCTATCGTCATTTTTATTGGCGCGGCGGTGGAGTCCCTGCTCGGTTTCAACGGACCCTGGGTTTATGCCGTCTTCTACCTGATCTTTGTTGGCATTCATCTGGCAGGCGTGGGTGAGGCGCTTAAGGTGATGATGATCATCAGCGGTCTGGCAGTTTTTGCCATTGTTGCGACTGGCATAGCGCTCGTTATGCACTTTGATGTGGCCAACCTGTTTGACATTGCCGTCACCGATGCCGCCGGCGCCAGTACCATGCTGCCGCTGGGTTGGTATGGCGTGTGGGCTGCACTGCCCTTTGCCATGTGGTTGTTTCTGGCGGTAGAAGGCGTACCGCTGGCGGCTGAGGAAGCCAAGGATCCGGCTAAAGACGTACCCAAAGGTATCATCGGTGCCATGGTCTTTCTGCTGTTCACTGCCTTGCTGGTGGTGGTGCTGGTGCCGGCTGCAGCCGGTGCCAAGGCGATGGGTGAGAGTGCCGTGCCCCTGGTCGATGCCTTGAATGCGACGGGTAACAACAGCCTTGCGACGCTGGTTAACATATTGGGCCTGGCCGGGTTAGTGGCTTCCTTCTTCTCGATCATCTATGGCTACAGCCGTTTGGTTTTTGCCCTGTCGCGGGCGGGTTATTTGCCCAAGAGCTTGTCATTGACGACTTCTCGCAAAGTGCCAGCCCGAGCGCTGATCATACCGGGCGTATTTGGCTTTCTGGCCTCACTAAGCGGGGAGGGCGATCTCATGCTGGCTATGGCGGTGGTTGGTGCGACGGTATCCTATGCCTTGATGGCGCTCAGTCATATTCTGCTGCGTATCAAGCAACCGGACCTCGTGCGGCCCTACAAGACCCCCGGTGGCATGCTGACCTCTGGCATTGCCCTGGTACTGGCGTTGGTCGCTCTGACCGGCGTGTATGCCTTTGACCCGCGTGCCTTCTTCTACACCATGGTGCTCTTTGCCATTGGCGCAGCTTACTACTTCGGCTACAGCCGCAAGCATCTGGTGGCCAAGTCAGCGGATGAAGAGTTCGCCATGCTGGTCGACGCAGAGGCTGAGTTGGCAACGCCAGTCTGATAAATCACTAGTACGCGTTAATGTAAAAAAGGCTGCCGTTTTGGCAGCCTTTTTTATTCACTTGTGCACCAGCAATGACAAAGAACCGGTACTTGGTTGTTGACCCCATCGATCAGCATTTACGCAATGGCGGCGATCGCGAATATGCCGAGGTTAACGGGGTAGGCAGATATTTTTCATGGAGGAGATATCTATTTGCGTGTCTTCCGTGGTGGAATAGCTAATGAGCCAAACGGCATCTATCCTCTCCAAACCTCTCAGGCATCTCTGTTCCTAGAAGGATAAAAATGAACCAATCAACCATGTGGGTTCGTCGCGGTATGTGGGTGGCTGTCTGTCTCGTGGCTATGGGGTTGTCCGGGTGCAAAATCGGGAGCAGCAGCGCGGACACGCCTGCCCAGGAAGACGTCGAGTTCGTGCCTGCCGCGGACGATTTTCGCCCCGCATTCGTCCTGGCTACTGACGATGCTCCCGTGCTGAGCTCAAGCTTTCGGCAGACCATGAGCTTGCAGAGCTCGGCGAGCACGGCTTCGTCAAGTGGATGGACGCCGCAGCAGTTCCTGGACGCCTACAACGTCAATTCCGTTGTTACACCGGACAACAAGCCTCGAGGATATGGAATCAAAATAGCCATCATCACGGCGTACCACTACCCGAACCTGCAGGCCGATCTGAATACCTGGGCGAGGAAATTCAATCAGACACCGATCACCTTGAACATCATCAACCAGGCCGGCAACCGCATGAATAGCGACTGGGCTATACAGAGTAATCTCGCTGTTCAGATGGTCAATGCCGTGAGCCCGGGGGCGACTGTTTATGTCATTGAAGCTAGAACGACCAATCAGAATGATATAAAAATCGCGATACAAACCGCCGTCAGCTTGGGTGTAAACATTGTCTCGATGCCATTTGGCGCCCCTGAGTTCCCTACGGAAGGCTCCTCGGCTAAATTGTTTGCCAATACTCAAATTACGTGGATCACGGCTTCGGGCACCGGCGCTGCGCCGACCTTTCCGGCCACTTCTCCGGACGTCATCGCGGTTGGGGGCACGTCAGCCAGTTTGTCATCCAGTTCGGCACTCTCGCTTGAGACCGCCTGGGTTGATTCATCGGCGGGTATATCAGTCTATGAAAGAATGCCCAGCTACCAGATGATTCCAGCCGTCCAGAATGCCAACACCACTGCGTTCCGGTCGATGCCGGACGTGGTTTTTAACGCCGATCCGTCCAGCGGAGCCCAGGTCTATGTATCGATAGCCGGAGGGTGGTTGGTTGTAGGCGGCAACGCGGTACCGACGGCATTCTTTACGGGCGCGGTTGCCATAGCCAATCAGTTCAGGAAATCCGCTAACAAGCCTATGTTGTCCTCGATCCACACCTCCTCCAAGCCGCTTCAGAAGAGCCTCTACGCACTGATGCCTACAAACGGAGGGCCCAGCAATTCCAACGTCCTCAACGACGTTGTGGATGGCTACGCCGGAGAAGGATCCTATCCGGCAGGCCCCGGCTACGATATCGCCACAGGCCTGGGCTCGTTGGATGTGAACCAGTTTGTTAACTACATGGTCAACCAGTAGCAGTAGCCAGCGCGCGGGAACGCCCGACGGTACTCCCGGCCAGTGAACCTACACAGATAACCGGGCCAGCCAGACACAAAAGAGCCCGCCAAGGGGGCGGGCTCTAATGCAAACGCACGGGGCACTAACTAAGTGCCCCGTCGCGCTTTACTCTACCGAAGAGCGCGGTGCTACACGCTGATCGTCGTCGGAAATGGTTACTTCTACCCGACGATTCTGCGACCGGCTTGATGCCGAATCGTTGCTGGCAACAGGGTATTGCTCGCCATAGCCGACGACCTGAATGCGCCTGGAGTCAACACCAGCACGAACCAAAGCACGTTGCACTGACTCGGCGCGGCGCTGGGACAGTTGCTGGTTGTAGGAGTCGGCGCCGGTGCTGTCGGTATAGCCCTCAACCACAAGCTGACGCTCGGGATTGTCATTCAGGAAGCTGGCAAGCTTCTGCACATCGCGTACGCCTGAAGGCTTGAGCTCGGACTTGTCGACGTCGAACAGCACGTCACCCAGGGTAACGAGCGTACCGCGCTCGGTCTGCTTGGCCTCGAGCTCATTCTGTAACTTGCGAATCTGCTGCTCACGTGCCGCCAACTCCTGCTTACTCAGCTGAAGCTGCTGCTTGCTTGATTGCAGTTGTTGCTCACGTGCCGACAGCTGAGCTTCAGCGCGCTTGGCAGCGGATTGCTCCAGCTCCTTCTCTGCAGACCGCAAAGCGATAGTCTGCTCAGCCAGCTCGATGCGGCGCTGGGCAACGTAAGAGAGTTGGTCCACGCGCTCCTCGTCACCGTTCTCGTAGGCCTGGCTGGCCTTGTCCAGAGCCTGACCAGCATCTTCTGTCTCAAGTGCGGCCATCTGGCTGGCGCGGGGATCACTTTGCAGTTGGGCATATTGAGCCTCAGCCTGCTGCAGATTGCTGTTGGGCTGCGAAGCGCAGGCAGACAGGCCGATGGCCGCAGCGAGTGCGGTGGAGATAGTCGTTAATTTATTCATAACAGGTAATCCTTGGCTGAAGGCAATAGGGAAGGGGACGTCTTGATCACTCGGTGGTGCGCATACCTTCTTCGCGCAACTCCTCTATCCCCTGGTTGGCATCCTTCAGGGCCTTTTGCGTCTTGGCTGTCCGCGCCTTGCGTTCGGCAACGCGAGCATCCCACTCGGCCTGCTCAGCGAGTACGCGTGCTTCGTCATAGTTCTCTTCCTGCATTGCCATTTCGGCCTGCTTGAACTTTTCACGTGCAGAACGCATTTCCACCGGAGAGTACTCGGTAGCCTCAGCACTTACAGCGCTATTCACGGCTGATTCGGTCAGAGCGAACTGAGCTGTCGGGGGGTTACCCGCGCAACCGGCTAACAGCAGACCACCCAACGCAACGGCTGCCAGCTGGGGCAGTCGAAAACGCGATAGGGGGCTCTTGGTGGTTTTCATGTTCATGGTCAGTCTCCAATGGAAATCTTGCCTGGCGGATCAGAACTGCAGCCGCGGGCTTTTTTTGATTCATAGCCGGATCACCCGCTTTTAGAGCGGGCTTGTACAAATTTCCGGCACAAGAGCTGACCCCGTTGTTCGGCAATCGTTCAAGTTCATATGCCCGAGCTGACGATTTAGGAAGCCCACTGCCATTACCTGGGACTGCCCAGGGTTGCCCAGAACCGGTCAATTATTCCCAGCTGTTATCGCCTCTTTTCAGGTCACGCCGTGGTGGTTTTTGCGCACAGGAAGGTTTACCTTTGAGACAAGGCATTAAGCCACGCTCAGGAGCCCATGGATGGCGCGCAAACGTAGTTCATCATTCGAAGATGTTGTGGTCGTTCTGTCCCGTCTGCCCTGGTGGGCGAGCCTGCTCATCGGCGTCGTTAGTTGGTGGATTCTGAACCCCGTGGCCAACAGGCCCGTCGTTGTGCCTGCCGGTGTACAAATGCACGACATGTCCGGCGTGATGCTCAGCCAACTATGGCAAACCTTCGCCATGTTCGGCCGCTACCTTATCCCCCTCTTATGTGTTTTCGGCGCCATCGGCTCCGTGTTCGGCCGGCAGCGCCGTAAAAAGCTCCTCAACGACGTCAAAACAGCTACCCAGCCCGGCAAAACCATTGATGGCCTCAGTTGGCAGCAGTTCGAGCTGCTGATAGGCGAGACCTTTCGGCGAAAGGGCTACAGCATCACCGAAACCGGCGGCAAAGGCGCGGACGGTGGTATTGATCTGATTCTGCGCAAGGGTGGGGAAAAATACCTGGTGCAGTGCAAGCATTGGCGCTCGCTCAAGGTGGGCGTGCCCGTAGTACGCGAGTTCTTTGGGGCCATGGCCGCCGAGGGGGCGGCCGGTGGCTACGTGGTGACCTCAGGCCAATTCACCAGCGAAGCAAAAGCCTTCGCCAGCGGCCGGAATATTGAGTTGATTGATGGTGCTGGACTTAAAGGCTGGATAGCGCAGCAACGCACTACCAGAACAGCAACAGTGGAAATAAAACCGCCGTTAGTAGTGCCGACCATGACGCCCGTCGCCAACCAGGAGCCGGTTTGCCCAGTGTGCAGCGCAGCCATGGTCAGGCGACTGGCCAAGCGTGGCGTTAATGCGGGTAACGCTTTTTGGGGCTGTTCCCGGTATCCAGGTTGCAAGGGGACGGTAAGCGGTTGAAGTTAGATGAGCGAAGAAATGCTCATCTGAATCCCATTGCGGGAACCACAATACAATGCAGAAGTGGAAGTCATATGAAAAATGAAGGCCAACTAATATATCCGTTTGAAATTTCATGTTTTAGGAAAGCTCAGCTTAGCCATGAGGTGAAGCGGAGTGCTTTGCTCGATACAATCGAGCTTAAATTTGAAACCGGTTCAAAAATAGTAATTGTGAACGGTGATGAAGGGATGGGGAAGTCAACCCTACTCAGCCAGTTTGCTGAAAGGCATATAGAGAAAACAATTGGCATATTTATAGATGTGATTAATAAGCAGTCATATGCCGAAGATAATATCATCACGGATATCTATAGGCAGATATATTTTTATGTAAATGGGTATGAAGCAAATATTAATCACGATGTTGAAATAAAGTCTCTAAGCAAGCTTATGTATAATCTCGACGCATCGCTAAAGAGGAGCGGAGCGAAAGCATTTATCGTTATTGATGGGCTGACCGAGATACCTTCTCAAGACCAATATATAGTAAAAACAATAATTGACTTAATGCCTTTGGCTGCTAGTTCTATAAGATTTCTTTTCTCTGCAGGTAACGACATACTAGAAAAAAGTCTTAGAAAAACACAGTTCACAAAGATAGAAATATTATTGTTTAATGAACACGAGGCCGCAGAACTACTACCTGATCTAAGCTTGCAACAAATTCGAGATATTATGGGGGTGTTTAAGGGTATTCCTGCAAGTCTGGAAACAATACGAAGACTGGTCCAAGATGGAATGCCTCCAGAACAGATTCTGCAAGAATATAGTTCTGGATCGCCTAATGTTGATCTATTCGAAGCGGAATGGAATAGATGTCAAGATATATTAGATAAGAATGAGACGCTGATGGGGCTGCTTGCCTTTTCAGTCCACCCATTAAAGACTAATCAAGCGGCTGAGATACTAGAGAGAAGTGAAGAGCAAGTGCTGGAAGTGGTTGCAGAGATTGCATTTCTTGAAATCGTAAACGACTCTGTACGATTTGCCTCAAACGGGGTTAAATTATTTGCGCAGTCAAAGCTTAACCATTTAGAAAAGGTGTCTCTAAAAAAAATAGTGTCTAACTACGAGTTGAACGCGAGCGACTCTTCAACAATTATCGAAATCACGTCATATCACGAAAAACTAAACGATTATCCGGCAATTCTGTCACAGTTGTCCAATAATAACATTAAAACCTTGTTTGGAAGCTCGCATAGTATTAATGAAGCTATAAAACAGATAAAAATTGGTAGAACCGCTGCAAAAGAGCTAAATTCGGAATCGGAGATGTTAAGGCTTTCACATGCAGAGTCTGCCTTATCCGGACTAAGAACGCCCTCTCATCTCAGTAGTGAGTTGTTGTGCTACCTGAAGGAAGATGACTACGAATCAGCTGTAGGTCTTGTGTCCGCCTCCAAAATACTTGAAGAAAGGCTGCAGCTCCTTGCGACGATCGCTTCATATCAGAAAAAAAATATGGATAGTGTGGATCCTGAGATTGAACGTAGGGTCCTAGAAGATTACAAAAAAATTGATCCTGTTCATTTAGGTGTTGAGCAAATCACTGATCTCGCAAGTGAGTTGTTCCCTGCGTTTCCAGAAATGGCTTTGGACCTTATAAATAATATCGACCCACTTAGTAAGGGCGGAAGTAATAAAGCAGATTATGCATTCTTTCGTTTATCAATAGAAGCAATAAAAAAAGACGACGGGTCAGTCGACTTGCTAGTCGAAAACATGGAGAGTTTAGAGGAGACAAAGCGCGACGCTTTGAGTATGTTAAGTTTGTTTAAAAAAGGTACTCCAGCCGAGAAAATTATTTCTAGGCTTGAGAAGTTTGAAGAGCCGGGCGATGCAATATATATTTTAAGGAACTGGATAAAGGCTTTTCCTTCTGATGCTGGCGCTTTTAAATTATGTGAGAAAGTGTTGTCACTCATAATATCCACAAGTGACTACCACCCAACAGCTTCGCTTTATGCTGATATTTTTAGGTCTTTAAGGCATATGAGTAAAGTTGAAGGTAAAATAATTTTAGGTAAAATTGAGCCACACTTGCATGATATAAAGAAAACGGGTCCCACTATTGACTATGTGCGATTGATTGCAAACATAATAATTTTTGAAGAGAAGTTTGCGCTCAATGCCTCCCGAGTTCTTGAGCTTTCAGATTTTATAGAAAACAACATTGGTGATGAGTCAATTAAATTGTCAGCAATGACACTCATTTCAGGATTGCAAAGAAAAAGTGAAGCGTTGAAGAAAATTGGATGCTCCACTAAACAAAAAAACGAAATTTTCGAAAAACTGATTAATGAGTCTAGTGATCATATCTATTCTATAAAAGACGCGCTTTCCAGGGAGGCTGCGATATCTATAGATAATGCGTTTAGTTGGGCTGCCAAATTGAATACTCGTGCGCGCAGAGATCTTGCTCAGATGCTGGTAATAAAAAGAGTTTGTAGAGCCAAAACCAGTGCAAGCATAGATCGATTGGCTCAGGAATCCAGGAAAATTAAAACTCCAGCATTCCAGAACGAAGCAGTTTATGCTTTGCTTGAATACTGTAGCACGATGGATGATTTGAGTAAGTCTGATATAGTTCGACTTATAAAGCTCAGAAATAAAATTAGAAATAACTACGTGCTCTGCGAGTTAAATTCGTTATTATTACTTGCTATAGCTAGAACTTCCGTTAATTGTGAGGCGCAAGTTACCAGTATTAAACAGGATCTTAGAAATTCGTGGAAGGGTATAGACGGGGATTGGTTGAGAATTGAAATGGCTTATTCAATACACAATTTACTCTTAAGCAACTACTCAGATATTGCAAAAGAATATCGAAAACTTGCCTTGGACCTTAATGCTATCAGCGCGACCCGAAGCCAAAACATTATTGATACGCAGGTCTATTCTTCAGATCTGGCGATTAGGGCGTTCAAATTTATATGCGACCAAAAACTCGACACCTCGGACCAGCTTAATCAACTGCTAAGCATAATAAATTCTATCTCTGGCTCAATTCCGCGTTTGAAACAGCTGTCTCGGCTGGCTTCAGTCCTTTTTCTTTCCGGAAAGTCGCATGAGTTCAGTAATGTCCTAGAAGAACATCTTTTGCCAGATTTAGACAGACTAGGCGAGCAATATTCAAGAGAGCTCTCGTTGGGATTCTATTGGTCAGCCCCCGTAGTGTTTCTTTACAGTAAAGAGATTTTTGTAAGAAAGCTCCAAGTATTGCAGGACGACACAGAAATTCACGATGAATCTCTGCGCGCAACACAACGATTTCTACTGAATAAATGTATCGCCGGAGACCCGTTTGATCCGGTCAAGAATCACAAGTATAAAATATCATCTAAAGAACTTGAGCAGCATATCTTTATAGCTAAAACACTTAAAGAAGATGGCAAAATCTGGGAGAGTGTAAAAAAAATAATAGATATTATAGTGCGCGCTAACGCCAGCCAAATATACACCCGACCCCAGTTGAACGAAGTGTCGGCAATGCTCGACCACATATTGAGCGAAAGGTTAGGTCATCAGGATTTCATAACACATGAAGGTTATATAATTTGTTGCGAAGCGTACAAGCTGAAATTAAATAATAATAAAATTGAAACTAATTGGATTGCACTGATCAAACGCACTGCCCAAATCCCCTCCCGCTCAGATCAGGTTTTTATTATTGGACAAATTATCGAAGCTATGCCCTCAAGTTTATTGGCTTTGAAGAAGCAGATACTTAAACAAGCTGTTAGTGTTACTGATTCTTTGACTTGCGGTATTGAGAAACTAGCCCGATACGATTATTTAGTGAATATTGGGGTTGAGTTTGATAAGCCTTTTGTAAAGGATTTCGTCAGGCGTGCGGTCCTGATGTCCACTGCCGAAAATACTGAAGATTATGAGTACAGGCGGCGGAGCTTAATTGATACGCTCTATTCTATGGACAAGGATTTTGCCGCTGGTTTATCCGCGGTAGTAGATGGGGATCCAGCTCGGAAACGAATAATTGAAAAAAATATAGAGAAGAAAAAAGCTGAAAAATTGGAGCGTGAGGAATTCGATATTTCTAGTATTGATATAAGAGATCAAAATTTGTCTTCAAAATATCCAACGCTTACCTGGAGCCTTTTGGGGAAGCTTAATGCTGAAAACCATGCTCCAGAAAAAAGAGCTAACTTTTTAAAGTTTGTCGACAATGCAGCGTATTATGATTTTGATAATTCTTACCCATTGTTAAGTTATTATATACATGCTATCGGGCGTCAATGCAGCAACCAAAAAACCACCTCTCAAAAGATGATTCCTATTTTTAACTCTCTTGTAAATGGGGCTGTTCTTTTCTATAATTTGTGTGTTCATGAGGAAAAAGATGCTCCTTCGGCAGATATCAATAACGCTCAGATTGTGTTCGGTGCTGGAGAGATAGCGGAAGTTAAGAGTTTTGTTCAATCTTGGGTTTCAAGTCTTGAGAAAAGCGAGCTGACTGTAATTGACCCATATTTTGATCTAGAGGCTTTTGATTTTATCGCAGAAGCAATTAGTAAAGATCCCAACTTCAATATAACCATTTTGACGAATTATTCAAAAATACGTTCACTCGGCATCACAAGCGAAGGAGGGGCTGCTGATGTAGGCGATGTGTTTCGTTCATACTGGGATACTAATATTTGCTCTGATTCCATGCCGTTTATCAATTTCATATTCTGCGGAGTGCCATCTTTGAATAACGAAATGCCGATCCATGATAGATGGATATTGTCAGGGAAGGAAGGTCTTCATCTTGGAGGCTCCATCAATGGTTTCAATGGTCATAGGATTTCAACGATCTCTAAGTTGCGTCATGAACAGGTTATTGCGGTTATGAATAAAGTTGAAGGTTATCTGAATACTTCTCAAAAGCTGTACAGCCAGGAAAGGATCAAATATCAGTCGTTTTCAATTTAGATCGGAAGCTGGAAGAAATTGGGGTCAGATGAGCATTTCTCTTAATGCTCATCTGACCCCATTTACGTCCAAGGTGGCGAGCCCTTTTTTAGGCAAGACTCAAGGTTTGTCTGGCTCAGGGCAGCACAAGCTTTCCAGACTCGCGGTGCAACTGGCGTAGCCGCGTACCCAGTTCGCTGATATTGAAAAGAAGCTTAGGGTCAAAGAAGCTGAGCGCAATAGCCGAGGGTCAGGTCTTGTTTTTTGCCTAAGCTTTGTCTTTGAATAATCTCGTCAATCTGGCGTGGACCTGCCTACCCGCGAGCCCCAGCGAACAACCCCGTCGTTTTTTAAGATCTAAACAAATTGGGGTCAGATGGGCATTTCTCTTAATTTTCATCTGACCCCATTTACCCGCCATTTACCCGACCGGAAAGCACTACACCCTTTACGTGACCCCATTTACGCTGACTAAGACACAACCTGGTAAATTCTGATAGTTTGCGCTTGGCATTTCGAACCGTCGTGTTGGATATTGGAGTAGCGCATGTCAGTTATTGAGTTGTTAAAAAAACGTATTTCCACTCGTGCGTTTCTCGATTCTCCTGTAGAGCAAGACACGGTCAGGGCGTTACTGGATGCCGCGCGTTGGTCACCCTCCGGCGGCAATGTGCAGCCGTGGAAGGTAATCGTTGTGAGCGGCGAAGCGCGTTCCGAGGTAACTAAACGGGCGACTGCTGCCTTAGCTCGAAATCCACAGGGCGAGGCGGGTGATTATCCGATTTATCCTGAAGGATTACATGAGCCCTATCGCTCGCGTCGATTCCAGATGGGCGAAGACATGTATGCAATTATGGGTATTGCCCGCGAGGACAAGGCTAAACGCTTTCAGGCGCTCGCACGCAATTTCGAGTTTTTCGGTGCTCCGGTGGGCATTTTTATGGTTATCGATCGTGCGATGGGGCACGGTCAGTGGGCGCACATGGGTATGTTCATGCAGTCGCTAGCTTTGGCCGCGGAGGAAATGGGCCTGGCGACATGCATGCAGGAAGCCTGGGCCATGGTGCGTGATACCTTGCATGAGCATTTCGAGCTGCCATCCAATGAAATGCTGTATTGCGGCATTGCCCTGGGTTGTGCCGACAGGGAGGCACCCGTCAACGGGCTGCGCACGCGTCGAGCAACCGTCGGGGAGTTTGCCGATTTTCGGGGCTTCCAGCGCGAAGACTGATTGATCGTACCAGGCTGGTTTTGGTGTCGGGAAAACGGGGTCAGATGAGCATTTCTCTTAATGCTTATCTGACTCTATTTAAATCCAAGGTGGCGAGCTCTTTTTCAGACAAGACTCAAGGTTTGTCTGGCTCAGGGCAGTACAAGCTTTCCAGACTCGCGGTGCAACTGGCGCAGCCGCGCACCCAGTTCGCTGATATTGCGCTGGGTTGCTTCCACTGCCCTGCGATGCTCTGCGCTGATCATCTCAAGCGCGCGCTCATCCACCAATACCGATAGTCCGTGTAGTCCCTGCTGACGCTCTTCAGTGAGCTGCTTAAGCTGCTGTCTTTCCTGGCGCTGCGGCAGGCCATAGCCAGTCTTGAGCAGTTCTGCGGGACGGCTGAGAAAGCCGCTTTCGCGCAGTAGCTGGCTCAGGAGTTCACCGGTTTCATTCAGGGCGGCATCGTCCATGCGCTGCACGGATACATAGCGCTCCTTGAGCTCATGCTGAATCAAGGCAATCTGGCGTCTTAAAGCTGCTTGCTCAAGCAGCAGCAGGGCCGCCGTTACGCGGTAGTCGGCCTGCTCGAACCAGTCATTTCGCTTTTGCGGCGTCAACGTCAGCCACTCCTCTACGTTCTGCTGCGGTAGATTCAAACCCTCGCGCGCTGCGTTGAACATCAACTGATAGCGCTCACGGTAAGAGTCGAAATAGTAGCCCTGACGCATGGCTTGGGCACGATCCTGCAGGACCGACTCGTCGAGCAGGTCAGCGTGCCCGAGCAGTGCTCTCAGCCCGGTTGGCGTGACCGTCTCCATAGCGCGAATATCGAGGCGGTCGGTACCGCTGCGCAGCAGCTTCAGGGTTTCTACCGCACAGTTGTTGCTGACGAAGTAGTAGGTGCCATCGTAGTTCCAGTGCATCTCGGCGGCGCGACGCACCAGGCTGATCTGCTGCTCAGCGGTCAAGCGCAGTGGCAGCGACTGCAAGGATCTGAACTCGACCTTGGTGTATTCATCCACCACCTGTTTCAGCGGCAGCATGAACAACCGAGACGGATAGACGCCGGTCAGCCCATCCCAGCTGGATATCTGCAGATCATCGACGAAGGCGCGGAACGACAACACCAGGTGATGCTCAATATCCATCAGACACTCTGGCCCCAACGGCCTGCCAGGCGCGCACATGACAACCCGAAGCATGCTGTGACCCCAGCGGCTGACCAATGCTCCCTCTGGCTCGGCCAGCAGGTAATGCACCTGATAGATACGCGCCTCGTCGAGCTGCCCCAACACTGGTTGGTCTACATCCAACCCACCATTGAGATAAGACAAACCCGGAGCACAGTCGGCTGTGGCGCTTGGCGCCCAGCCAAAATGCTCGGAAAAATAGTCGTGTAACCCCGGCCGTCGGCATCGGTATTGCGGGTCGAGCAGGAAATACTCGAGATTGACTGCAACAAACTCGCGTGGGTTGCTCAGTTCATAGGCATCCGGCGTGCGCAGGTATTGATCATTCTGCTGTTCTACCTCGCCGCGGCCACCTATACGTGCGGGCCAACCGGCGAGCTCAAGTAATCTGGGGTCGTCGCTCAGAGTAAAGCGTCGCTGGGACTGGCCTTGGCACTCCACTGGCAGGCCAACCGGGCCGAGACTGCTGCGTTGCCTGGCACATGTGCGTAACAAGCCACGCTCGTGCGCAGGCCAGAACTGGCCTCGGTCGTAAAAATGCGCAAGCTCGTGTACCAGTGTGGCTTGCAGTTCCCGTTGCAGGGTGGCGTGCTGCCGTCCAGCGGGCAGGGTTTGATCCTCCCCCTGCACCAGCGCATCGAGCCAACGCTGATTCAGGAGTATTTGACCATCATAGCGAGCCCGTCCCATGACGCTATGCGCCAGTCTGGAAGACCAGCGTAGAACGATCTCACGGTCGAGTTCTGAAACCAACTGGGGGGGCAGGGCCTTGAGCGCTGCTTCAAGCAACTGCTCGCTAGCCTGGCGCTGCTCAGGGCTAAGCTCGGCCTGCTCCAGTTTCACATTCAAGGCCGAATGAGCAGGAGCAGCCCAGATCAGCGATGCCAGACAGAGGACAATCGCGATCACGGCTACGCCCCGCTCAAGAGCGGGGCGTATATCAAGACGCAATGGGAATGGCGCCCTGAAAAGACTGGGCGTTCAGGACTGCGATCACAGGGCCAGAATAGCCTCTGCCAGTTGCATATCAGTGGCTTGGAGCTCAGGCATCTGGTGACGAATGTGGCCCAGCGCCGCCTCCAGGTTAACGCCGCGTACTTGACCGTCACTACCGACGAAGCTGGCAGCGTCATCCCGGGCATCCAATACGACCTTGTTCGAGCCAAATGTAGATGCAGTGCTGTCACCCAGGGCTTCAGCTATATCGACCAGAACGTTGCCTACCGCATTGGTGGTGCCAATAAAGCTGGAGGCGGAAGCCATTGCAGAAAAACCAACCAAACCAGCAGCAAGGATTATAGAGCGAATCTTCATGAAAACTCCTAGAGAGAGACCAGGCCCAAGGGCATGTAATACCGAGCCATTGCAGGCCCGCTGTGGTTGATTCTAGCCTGTATATGCCCAGTGTCACTCTCTTGTTGTGAGTCGCTTTAGAAGTTGAGGGTCAGGTTCTGTCTTTTGCCCACAGGACCAGCCCTCCCAAAACGCCCCCGGCGCGCCGAGTCGTCATTTGCTAAGATCCCGCCCCCCGATAAAGATGCAAGGCAACGCACATGCTCCGGTTAGTTTTATTACGTGATCATCTGGATTACAGCGATACTTTTGCGCTCTGGGTGCATCAACAATTTGCGTACGAATACAGCGAGCAACCCCTGGTTGACTGGCAGCGAGAGTTTCGGGACGGCCAGAACAATGGCGAATGGCAAACCTTGATCGCCTTGCAGGATGGCGAGCTTTTAGGTGGTGCATCCCTCGCAAAAGACGACTTGTCCGAGCGTCCGGACCTGGGGCCCTGGCTTGCCTGCGTTCTCGTTGCCCCGCACGCACGGCAGCGCGGCTTGGCCGAGCAGCTGATTGAGGGCGTCTACTCCCAAGCCAGAGCCAAGGGCCATGAGCGACTGTATTTGCATACCCATGATCGAGGTGACTACTACGCCAAGCGGGGATGGGAATATATGGAGCGCTTCCATGCCTGGGGCAAGGAGCACTGGTTGATGCAACGAAAGCTCTAGTCAGGCAGGGCAGCTTGCAAGCAAACATTGTTACGTTGCTTCAGGTCAAAATTTCAGGAAACACAAAGGTTATTGCTTGAGGGCCATTGGCCATTGTTCTATTGTCAGCAAGTTATTCTATAAAAATATATGGTCGCACTTGAACTCGTGTCAGACCGTCGACGTTATTTCTGCCTCTAGAAAGAGTGTCTTATGACTCAAGGACCTCCTGTCCCAGGCAACGAGCCGCAACGGCTGTTACGGATCAAGGAGCTATTTCTTCTGGAGAGCTTCTCGGATCCCATATTCGAGCGCGTTGTGGAGATGGCTGCGGCTGCTTTTCAGGTACCTATCGCGCTGATTTCCACGGTCGACGAGAATAGCCAGTTTTTTAATGCGAGCGTTGGGTTCGATATACGCGAGACGGCTCGTCTGGATTCGTTTTGCGCTTACACGATTCTCGACGACGAGCCCTTTCAGGTTCTAGATGCTCTGTCTGATCCAAGGTTTGCCAATAACCCACTGGTGACCGGTGAGCCATGCGTACGTTTTTATGCTGGTGTGCCTCTGACCACCGCTGACGGGCTGGGTCTGGGCAGCGTATGCATCATCGACACCGAGCCAAGACCGGCGCTTTCCGGGCGTGATCTGGCACTGCTGCAGAGTCTGGCCGGACTGGTCATGCAGCGCATATCGACCTTGCGTGATGCTGCTATCGTCGATCAGCAGACCGGGCTGTTCAATCGGGTGATGCTTGAACAGCGGATCCGCTCGATAATCAGCAGTGGAGAAGGTTGCACCGTGGCCGCCGTCGACGTCATCCCGCCGCTGTTTCTGAACGACATAGTCAAGGCGCTCGGTTACAGTTTCTCCGACGAACTGCTTCTGACCATTAAAAGACGTCTGCAAGCCCTGCTACCGCAAGGATGCACCTTGTACAAAGTAAGCCCTACGCGTTTCGCCTTTCTTCTGGATGAAGCTCAGGCCGAGGCTGGGCCCTCTCTGTTTCAGTCCATTCTGGATGACCTGGCCCTGCCGGTGATCAGCAATGGTATTCCGATACAGCTGTGTGCAGGCGTCGGGGTTCTGCCTATCGATCGCGATCAAGCGAATGACCAGGACTGGTTGCGGCTGGTCATCAGTTCTGCTGACGATGCGCGGGATCGCCAGATAGGCTGGCAGTGGTATGACAAGAGCCTGGACGATGCACAGCAAAGGGCATTTCTGTTGCTCTCGGCCATGACTGCGGCGCTGCAGTCGGATAATCAGCTTTTTCTGGTGTACCAGCCGCGTATCGACCTGAATTCAGGTCGCTGTGAGTCAGTCGAAGCCCTGTTGCGCTGGACGCACCCCGTATTCGGTCCGGTCGGGCCGGCTGAGTTCATCCCCCTTGCAGAAAAAGCCGCCCTGATCGGCCCCATCACCATGAGAGTCCTGCATGCGGCAGTCGCGCAGGCTTCTGTCTGGCAGTCCCAGGGGATCAACCTCAAGGTGGGAATCAATATATCGGCTACTGACCTGGAAACCAGTGACTTTACCAACGAGCTTGCTGCGCTGATTGACCAGAAGGGAATCAACTCATCCAGCCTGGAGCTGGAATTCACTGAAACGGCATTGATCAACAAACCCCAGGCCGTGCGTGAGCAGCTCGACCGGATCAGTGAGCTGGGTATCAAAATCGCAATTGATGACTTTGGTAGCGGCTATAGCAATTGGACATATCTACGGGATCTGCCTGCGACTACGGTCAAGATTGACCAGACTTTCATGCGCGATCTGCACACCAATGAGAAGAACAGGCCGCTGGTCCAGGCGGTTATCGAACTCGCCTCCCGTCTCGACTATCGGGTGGTGGCCGAGGGTATAGAGGACGCTGCAACGCTTGAGCTACTGCGGAGCTGGGGCTGCCATGAGGGTCAGGGGTACCATATTGCCAGGCCTATGTTGCCCGACATGTTGACCGATTGGCTGGCAAAGCAGCCCACCTGATTGCTGAAAGGCAGTCATTACCTCCAAGCGCATCTTTCAGCGCTCTAAATCTGGTTTCCCTGTCGTCATGCCAACCCTGGCTTGGCCCGATTCTGATGCCATACCATCGCGGCCAGTGCGGCCGATGCCACGCCACCGATCAGGGTAGTCATGGGTCCCGGGAAGCTGAATGCAAAGCCCGCTGCTATGAGCGGCAAACGCTGCCAGGGCCTCACCAGACCCGCCCCCAACAGATAGCCCTCCAGCCCACCAGAGATCAGCATGATGCCAGCAATAATCGAGGGCAGGACGTAGAGTAGCGGCGTCAGATCGCCTTGTAATAACAGGGCTGGCTGAAACAGAAAGAACAGTGGAACAAAGTAGATAACAATACCCAGGCGCATGGCGGTAAACGAGGTTTTCATTGGTTTGGCACCGGCGATGGTCCCGGCCAGAAAGGCCGCCGCGCCAACCGGCGGGGTGATCACCGAGAGCATGGCGTAGTAGACGATAAAGAAGTGCACGGCGATGGTGTTGAGCCCGCCGACTTCAATGATTGCCGGGGCCAATGTCACCGCCAGGAAGATATAGGCGACGATGGCCAGCCCCGCCATGCCCATGATGAAACAGGCGATGATGCCAAACAGAATCACCAGGAACAGGTTGTCGCCGCCCAAGCCCACCAGCCCGGAGGTGACCGAGCCGGTGACGCCGGTTATGGTCAGGGCGCCGACCACAAAGGCAATCGGCAGGATGATGGCGGCGGTCTGGGTGACGAGTACGCCGATCTGCCGTATGGCGTTGAACAGCCGGGCGGGCGTCAGGCGGGTCTCCTTGCGCAGAAACGACAGGCCAATCATGAGGATGCAGGCATACCAGGGCGTGTAGTACTCCCAACGCATGTACAGCAGCCCCCACATGAGAAACGCCATGACGAACAGGAAGGGCCAGCCGCGCATCAGCACCTTGCGCGTGGAGGGCAGATCCTCTTCGGGCATGCCTTCCATACCGGTACGCGCGGCATAGGCATCCACCTGCAGGATCAGGCCGAAGTAGAACAGCAGCGAGGGCAGGATCGCGGCAATCATGATGGTGGCGTAGTCCACGCCAATGGTAATCGCCATGACGAAGGCGATTGCGCCCATCACCGGCGGCATCACCACGCCCCCGGTCGAGGCGCAGGCTTCGATAGCGCCTGCGTAATGGGCTGGATAACCGGCTTTTTTCATGGTCGGGATGGTGATGGAGCCCGTGCCAGCGATGTTGGAAAAGATCGAGCCGGACAGGCTGCCCATAAAGGCGCTGGCCACCACGGCAACCTTGGCCGGGCCGCCGCGATAACGCCCGAAACCGGCATTGGCCAGGTCGATAAAGAAGGCGCCTGCGCCGGTCGCCAATAATATGCCGGCGAACACCAGGAACCCCAGAATGATCTCGGCGACGATTTTGGTGGTGATGCCCATCATGCCTTCGGCGCGGAAGACATAGGATTCGATCATGTGACCGAACTCATAGGGCACCCCCATGATGAGCCCAGGGAAATGATCCGCCACCAGCGGATACAGTCCGATCAGTACGACCACCAGCAGGAAAGGCGTACCGCCGCTGCGCCGGGCCAGCTCCATCATCAATAGCCAGACAAGGATGCCCAGGTACAGGTGGCTCCAACCGGCCTGGACCATGTCCCAGGCGTTGTTGGCAAAGTAGAAACTCACCCCCACCACGACGACGGCGGCCATTATGTCGTAGATGGGTACGGTCGATTGTCCGGCTTTGGCCGGTAACGCCAGAAAGGCTGCCGCCGCGAAGAAACCGATAAAGATCCAGTAGTACTCACCTTCCAGCAGGCGCCGACCATCCCAGGTAAAGCCGAAGATATAGGCGATCCCCGTTACCAGTCCGCAGATGCTCAGGATCACAAAGGCAATGCTCTGCCATGAGTACGCCGCACCCAGCCGAGTGACCTCGGAACCTGCTGCAGTGCTCTCATCGATGACCGTGTCAGTTTTCATGGCGATACCTTTTGATTGCATCAAAGACGAGTACGAAAGCCTTCCAGCCCTTGCTTGTGTTTCTTCACGATGGCCATAAAGTGCTCGTCGTTCGCATCTGGCTTGATCCCGCGTTCCTGGGCTTCGTCCAGTGCGGCTTGTCGGGCGGCCATCCAGCTGTCTGTTTTCTCGATGGCTTGCTGGTTCCACTTGTCGTCTTGCTCGGTCCAGGCGCCCACCTCCTTGAGATAACGCACTGTGCCTGCATGGACCGGCAGTGGTGAGCGGTCCAGATACTCCCGGAAGAGCTCCAGGCTCATCCGCGTGGACAGGGGGTGGGAGCCCTTGTAGGTATCGAAGGACTGGTGAAACCATTTAGCCAGGGTGTAGGCGAAGGCGTCGTCGACATCCGCGGGCGCGGCATAGAGGAAGTTCGAGGCAAGACCATCAATGCCTTTGGCTGACGAGACGCCCATGCTGATGGTACCGGGCACGACCATGGGCCGGTGCTCGAGGAAGCTGGCCCAGGCCTGCGTATTATCCAGATCCATGGGCAGCCAGCGGATGCCGCCGGGCGCGCCTTCCATCTCGGCCATCACGGAACTGACGGTGGCGCAGTAGGCAACATCGGCTCTGCCTTCAACAACGGTGCGGCAGTTCTCGACATAACTGCTGGCGGGTACGAAGTTGAAATGCTCGGCGCCTTCTTCCGGAGTCATACCGAGGTAGGCGGGCAGACCATCCCTGACGGCAGCAATCATGGGCGGCGAAAACTGCCCCTGGGCAACCCGGAGGCCGCTTTGCTTGAGGTCTTCCATGGTGTGCAAATCAGAGTCACCGGAGACGACGAAAGCCCACGGAGTATCGTTGTGATGCCAGATAACGCGTTGGGGTACGGGCGCCATGGTGGCGTAGTGACCGATACCCTGGGTCTGGAAACGCAGCTCAGCCGCGGAGACCGAACTCAGCGCCAGGTCGCGACGTTCAGTGAGGCGCCGATAACGTTGGACTTCGCTGTCCTCCGGCACGACGCGGACGTTAGTGTCCAGATCCTTCTGCAGCAGAGGCCCCCAGCCATTGGAGGAAGCAAAGCTGCCGCTGGAGGTGCCGGGGGTGCCGATTACCAGCAGGTTCGGCAGCGCATATTCATTCGCATGGGCTGAGCTGATAGCGCCAAGCGCAAGCACACCCGCGAGGGACACACCTGCACCCAACAGATGCTTTAGCGATCTGGTCTTCATTAGAGCTGTCTCCGATCTTTTTATTCTTATCGTGATGACGCTGCTGTGTTTTTACCTGATGACTACAAATCAAACTAAGGTCGATGCGTCTGCGCTGTCAATAAAGCGGACACATCATGCAGGCTGAAGAAAAACCGGATTCACAGGATGAATACCGGAATGTCTGGAAAGGGTAGGGGAGGACTGCCTTAGGGCTATCGACACTTCAAGTGTCTCAACACAAGCGCGAGCCCCGGCCTGCCACCATCAGCTTGCTCTTATATGTGATGAGCTACATCTGAACCACTGGTCGCTACAAATTGGACTATTGTTAAGGAGCCATATCGCTATCGGATGATTCAAGGAATGAAAAAGGTGCGTAATAGCGGCTTGCCGGTGCAATGGATGTTGGCCGGCGGTATTGTTCTCAGCCTTCTGGTCGTCATGCTGGTGACCGTGGTGCAAGGCTATCGTGGAACCAGTGCGGCTCTGCTGGCAGCAGCCGAGGACTCGGCGCGGCAACTGGCGGTCATCATGGATGAACGGGCTGGCCGTCTGATCAGTCCAGCGGAAAGTACCTTGCGCGCCCTGGCGCATGATCCACTAGGCGCAGCACCTGACATTGAGCAGCGCCTGGCGCGGTTGCCGCTGCTGGTCGAGATGCTTAGTGCCAATCCTACCCTGAGTGCCGTTTTTGTAGGCTATGCCAACGGTGAGTTTCTGTTGGTACGCCCGCTGGAAGGCCGCCGGTCAACATTGGAGTATCCCATCCCCGAGCAGTCCGCCTATCTGGTGCAGAGCATGCATTACGGGGCCGATCGCCAGATCAGTGGTCACTGGCAGTTCTACGATGCCGATCTGAAAATGCTCTCGCAGCAGGCGGTGCCTAACTACCAGTTCGATCCGCGGACCAGGGTCTGGTACCAGCGGGCCACCGGCACCGATGAGTTGGTGCTGACCGAACCCTATGTATTTTTTACAACGGGTGAAGTGGGTCTGACCATGGCTTTGCCGAGCAAGACGGGTAACGCGGTGATCGGCCTGGACGCAGCCCTCAGTGATCTGGCCAGTGAGCTGGGAGATATGCGCATGACGGCGCGTAGCGAGGTCGCCGTGGTAGACGCCGGTCAGCGCGTGCTGGCCTACCCGGATCTGGAGCAGATTCTCAAGCAGCAAGACGGCAGTTTTCGGCTTGCCAGCTTGTCGGAACTGAACAACGGGGCGTTGTATCAGTTGGCGGATCGATTCAACCTGGACGAAGACAAGAATGAGCCCATTACCTTCACCCTCAATGGTGCGACCTGGTATGGGATCGGTTTTCCACTGGTCTCCTTTGCCAATTCGGGCATACATATCCTGATAGCCATTCCTGGCTGGGAATTGCTGGCCGGTGCGCGAGCCATACTGATTGATCAGGCAATCTGGGCGCTGGCCCTGATGCTGGTCATTCTGCCCGTCGGCTGGGCATTCGGGCGACGTCTGGGTGAACCCTTGAGCCAACTGGCAGACCAGGTGCAGGCTTTCAGTAATTTCGACTTTACCCAACCTCCGCGTGTGCGCTCACGGATCAGGGAGGTCAACCATCTGAGTATTCTGATGGGGCGCATGGGCTCGGCGATTGATCATTTTCAGCAGATTACCCTGGCGTTGAGTCATGAACCGCACCTGGAGCAGATGCTCGACGATGTGATGGAGCATCTGGTGGCCACGGCGGAAGGGCGCAGCGGTGCCGTGTATCTATGTAACGAGTCGGGCACGCAGCTTGATTGCAGTAGTCGCTTTCAGGGTACCCATTATCCCGACACCTTCGACCTGGATGATGCGTTCCGCGATGAACCCGAGGAGCAGCTGCTACTGCGCCTGGATGCCAACCACAGTTATCTTGTGGTGACCTTGCACGACCGCTACCGCGCGCTGCTTGGCTTTCTCGTTGTGGAGCTGTCGACTCAGCTGGAAAGCGATTTCCATCAGCGCTTGCAGCGTTTTGTGCGGGATCTGTCCGGCACGCTGTCGGTGGCTATTGAGACGCGCCTGCTGTTTGCCGGCCAGCAGCGGCTGCTGGATGCGATCATTCGTTTGCTGGCCGATGCGATTGATGCCAAGTCACCGTACACGGGCGGGCACTGTGAGCGGGTGCCACAACTGGCGGCTATGCTGCTGCAGCACGCGGAGGCGGCGCAGTCTGGCGTGCTGGCCGATTTTGCAATGAACGAAGACCAGCGCTACGCGTTTCATCTAGCGTCCTGGCTGCATGATTGTGGCAAGATCACCAGCCCGGAATACGTTGTCGACAAGGCGACCAAGCTGGAAACCATCTATAACCGCATCCATGAAATTCGGACTCGATTCGAAGTGCTCTGGCGCGATGCGGAGCTGGAGTGCCTGCGCGCTGAGCTGAATGGAGGTGATCCGGAGCAGTTGCGTGAGACCTGCCGCGCAGAGCAGCAACGCCTGCAGGCAGAGTTTGCCCTCGTCGCCCAGGCGAATATGGGCGCTGAGTCGATGTCGGATGAACGGGTGGCCGAGCTCGAGCAGATCGCGCAGCGGCGCTGGACGCGCCACTTTGACAATCGTCTGGGTTTGTCGCGGGCCGAGCAGGGGCGCATGGCCCATTTTCCCGCACAGGAGCTGCCCGCCAACGAATGCTTGCTGGCTGACCGTCCAGAGCATGTTTATCCCTGGGGCGACAGGAAACCACCCGTGGAGCGAGATAATCCAGCCAACCGCTGGGACTTCGATATGACCCTGCCCGAGCACGCCATGCATCTGGGCGAGTTGTATAACCTGCGCATCAGCCGCGGCACCCTCACGCCGGAGGAGCGCTTCAAGATCAATGATCACATCGTGCAGACCTTGATCATGCTGGAAGCCTTGCCGTTCCCGCGCCATCTGGAGGGGGTGCCGAAGATGGCAGCGACGCACCATGAAACGCTGGACGGTCGAGGCTACCCCTGCCGACTGACGGCTGAGGACCTGGGGGTGCCAGAGCGGATCATGGCCATTGCCGATGTTTTCGAAGCGCTCACTGCCGCTGACCGTCCCTACAAGGAACCGAAGTCACTTTCGGCGTCACTGGACATTCTGGTCAGCATGGCTGAACGGCAGCATGTGGATGCCGATCTGCTGCATCTGTTCATTCACGCGGGTGTTTACCGTCAGTATGCAGAGCAGTTCCTGTTGGCGGAACAGTGCGATGCCGTTGATGAGGCCGGGTTGCTGGCCCGTCTGGATGCGCTGATGGGTGATCAGGCTTAACGGCAAAGGGACAAAAAAAGAGGGCGCAATGCGCCCTCTGCTTAGTCACTTGTGGAGTGACCGGTTATTTAACCTCTCTGTCGACCATATCCTTGCTCAGTCGGGTCCAGGTCAGGAGGAAGAACAGGGCGCTAGCAACATACAGGCAGGCCATTATCACCATGGAGGTTTGCAGGCTTTGTGAGTAAACCTGGCCACAGACGTTCTGCAGGGTCTGATCCAGCTGGCCGATCACCGTGGGGTGGCACTGATTGCGCGCCAGCTCACCAGCCGCGACTCCTAGCTCGGCGATGCCGGACTTGAAGAAGATGTCGGAGACTGCGCCAATGAACAGCGGGCCGAAGCCGTAGCCAATCAAGTTGACCAGAAGCAGCATCACCGCAGTGGCCATTGCGCGTACGCGCATGCTCACCACACCCTGGCCGATCGTGTACTGGGCCGCTAGATAGCCATACTTCACGAAGCCGCCGATGATCAGACCGATTGCAGCATAGAGCAGATTATTGGTTGTGAAAGCGAAAATATAAAAGGGCACCGACAGTGCCAGGCCCACCGCCGGCACCCAGGCGATAGCGCCCGGGTGCTTCTTGTAAATCCTGGTCGCGAGCCAGCCGGTGGCAAAGGTGCCAATGGCCGAAGACAGGGCTACCGGCGTGTTGATCCAGATCGCCGCCTGACCGGCGGTGATTTCGTAGGTTCGTACCAGAAAGAGCGACTGGAACGAGGAAATACCGTAACCGCAGAATGCGGCAACGGTGGCGCCGGCCGTCATCAGCCAGAAAGCAGGCTTGCCCGTCAGCTCGCTGATAGCCTCGCTCAGGCTGGCGCGCGGTTTTTTCTCGGCTTGTTGCGGATCGGTGTAGCCGCGCGGCGGCTCCTTGACTGTGAGTTTGAATACCAGCGCGACCAGCAGACCCGGCAAACCGACGACAAAAAAGGCGGTTCGCCAGTCAAACATGTCGGTAACCCAGCCACCGATCAGGTTGGCGAACATGGTGCCGAGCGTAACGCCCATGGCGTAGAAACCCAGCGCCTGGGATCTTTCACGCGGGATAAAATAGTCCGCGATCAGGGAATTGGCCGGAGGCGTGCAGCCTGCCTCGCCAATACCTACACCTACGCGGCACATCAACAGAATCCAGAACGCACCAATGGTCACGGAGCCAATGGTGACTTCCGTCGCCAGGCCGCAAAGCGCTGTCATCAACGACCACAGGGCCACGCAGACGGTCATGATCCACACGCGATTGGCGACATCGGCAAAGCGCGCCAGGGGTATGCCTACGGCTGTATAGAGCAAGGCGAAGCCGAAGCCAGTAAGAAGACCAAATTGAGTGTCGGTGATCCCGAGGTCAGGCACCAGATCGGGCCCTACGACCGCTAGCAGCGCGCGGTCGACGAAATTCAAGATATAAATAAGTGTCAGCGCGAATAGCACGTAATTGCGGTACGCCTTGGAGCCGAAGCCGAACAAGTGGCCCTGGCTTCCTCCATCACTGGCAGTGGTGGCTTTCATGAACAATCCCTTCTAAGTTTGTTGTTATTTAATAGACGCAAGCTGTAATCGGATGCTGATATCAGGAGAACTACATCTCCGCATCATACTCCCGCTCCAACGTCTCAGCTTTCTGCGCCGCTGGACGCTCCGAAATCCGCTTCATGTACGCCTCAAGATTCGGATACTCCCCCAGTCCACGCGTCTCACTGATCTTCTCGAATACAAACGAATTCAGTACATCGGCGCCAGTGAACTGATCGCCCATAAGGTAGGTCTTGTCGGCGAGTTCGTTATTCGCCAGCGTGAGCACGTCGCTCATCTGTTCGCGGGCGAATCCGCCCAGAAAGCATTTCTGGCTGTCGTCTGCGCTTAGTAGATACAGCGCGATCAGCGGGAAGGCAGCGGTGCCCTCGGCAAAATGCAGCCATTGCACGTAGCGGGCGTGCGCGGGTGTATTAGCCGGCGGCGCGAAGGTCTCTGCGCCATAGCGGCTGACCAGATAATCGATGATGGCGCCGGATTCACATATCACCAGATCGCCATCCTCGATAACAGGTGAGCGGCCCAGGGGGTTGATGGCTTTGAGTGCAGCGGGAGCGCGGCGGGTCACGCTGTCACGCTGGTAGGTGACCAGCTTGTATTCCACACCGAGCTCCTCAAGCATCCAGATGATGCGTTTGGAACGGGACTGGTTAAGATGATGTAACGTAATCAAGTGGGTTGCCTCCTTGGATCGGCTGGTGTCTATCGACCAGAATTTGCTGCCCATCCTATGCTAGTTACGGGGGCTTTGAATACGGCGGAAGCGCCGCTCACCTTCTGCTTATAAGGGACTATCACTGATGTCTGGTTCAATCGTTACACCGGGTGCTCAGAAAGAAGAGCTTGAAGGTTTTCATCTTCGGCTTCCTATTGGTTTCCAGGCGCCGGCGCAGTGGAGCGGGCGGCAGTGCATCTTGGTGCCGGCAGCGCCAGACTTGGTGGCGCTGGATTATGCGGCGGTGATGGCTAGCCGTGAGCAACTGCAGGGGCTGTTTGGTGCTGGAGATGCCTGGCCACCAGCAGACCTGACTCAGGCGGACGACGGGTTGGATCTGGCCTGGCACGAAAGGGAGTTTGTGCAGGGTCAATCCTTTGCGTACAGCCTGCTGAGTAACGACCGACAGCGCTGCCTGGGCTGCCTGTATCTTTACCCCACGGCCAGTCCGGCCCATGACGCGGAGGCGTATCTCTGGGCTGCTGCCACAGAGCCGGAACCAGTGCGCGCGGCGGTAATGCAGGAGGTCATGCAGTGGCTGGAAAACGACTGGCCGTTCACCGCGTTGGCCTGGCCGGGGCGAATGATTGCCTTCAGTGACTGGCCGCATGCCAATTACTACGCAGTGCGGCGCAACGCGGACTGTTGAACATCGTGTTTAACGGGTGCTGGCGATACAGCCAGTATCGACAGTGGGCGAATGCCTCTGTGCGAGTTAGGCGCTCTGGAGGGAGCGCCAGGCCGCATCGGCCAGTATCTGCCGGTGCGTGCCTGGGCTTTGCTTTACTCTGCCTGACAGCCAGGCTCGGCAATAGCTTTCCGCCGATCCTATGATCAGTGACGGGACCACCTCAAGGGGAAAGTGCTTCAGCAGCTCTCCCACTCCTGGCCGCGAAAACCATTCCTGAACCTGTTTGTTGCGCAGCCGGTTTCTGTCCGCAAGCTCCTGTTTGTGGGGGCCGTTGGACACAGCGAAACGGGCGTTGAATTGGTAGCGTGCCCATTCGGGCTGGCTATCAACCCAGTCGACGTAGCTGAACACCAACGCGTTCACAATGTCTCTCGGGGTCTGCGCTGCCTCAAGATAGCGCTGACGCAGATCTGCCTGGTCACTCATTGCGGCGAAGAACAGCGCAGCGACCAGACCTTCCTTGTTACCAAAGTGATGGTAGATCGCGCCGACGCTGGTATCGCACGCGTGGCGGATCATTTCGATAGTCGTCGCTTCAATGCCGTTGCTGTTGAAACAGCGCAAAGCCGCACCCAGGACGCTGCGTTTCAGCTCCGCGCGCCGTCCAGGGAAGCTGCGTTCCAACAAGTCCGCTGCCGACATCTCAAGGCTCCAAAAGGAAAGAATGGTACCCCGTTCGCCTGGTAACGCACAGCATTGACATGCCAGGCTTTACAGAATAATGTTCTTTAACCGAATATTGTTCTGTTTAATTCAAAGGAGTGCGTATGAACCCGTTGCTTAGCATGTTTCAGTCAGCCGGCCCTGAGGCCTTCAGCAAGATGAGCTGCCAGACTGCCCCTTATTTCAGCACGATCAACCCGCTGATCTCCGAGCTGGAGACCAACCACTGCGTGGTCCAGTTCCCGTTTGCCAAAGAGGTGACCAATCACATGGGGACTGTCCATGCCATTGCCATGTGCAATGCGGCTGAACTGGCGGCGGGCGTGATGACCACTGTTTCGATTCCAACAGGCGCGCGGTGGATCCCGAAGGGAATGACGGTGGAGTATCTGGCAAAGGCCAAAACCGATCTGACGGCCAGGGCCAGCGGAGAGGGGATCGACTGGAGCAGCGAAGGCGACAAGATCGTGCCGGTTGATGTGACGGACACCGACGGCAAGACGGTCTTCACGGCGCGGATTACCATGAACATCAAGCTGTCGTAAGCCAGCCTGCTGCGTCTGGGATCGGCGCCGCTTTCATACCGCTTGACGTGGAAATATGCGGCGCTCGTTTTCAGTAATCGGCAGATCGTTGATGCTCGCCTCCCGGCGCTGCATCAGGCCGTTGGGTGCAAACTCCCATTGTTCGTTGCCGTGGGAGCGGTACCACTGGCCGTCGGCATCATGCCATTCGTACTCGAAGCGCACGGAGATCCGGTTGTCGGTGTAGGCCCACAGCTCCTTGCGCAGGCAGTACTCCCGTTCCTTCTCCCATTTGCGGGTCAGAAAGGCTTCAATTTCGTTACGCCCACTGAGAAATTCGCTGCGATTGCGCCAGGTGGAGTCGGGGGTGTAGGCGAGGGCGACGCGGGCTGGGTCGCGGCTGTTCCAGGCATCTTCGGCCATCTGTACCTTGATCTGTGCGGTCACGCTATCGAAGGGCGGCAAGGGTGGTTTATGTTCCATAATTGGGCTCGGCAGAGTGGAAAGACCGGGGCCGAAGCCCCGGGTCGGCTTACCAGGTGCGGTAAGGGAGGAACTTGCCGTTCAGGGTGATCACCACGCGATCGCCCTTGGGGTCTTCCTTCTTGTCGATGTCCATGGAGAAGTCGATGGCGCTCATGATGCCGTCGCCGAACTTCTCGTGGATGATGCTTTTGATGGTCTCGCCGTATACGCCGATCATCTCGTAAAAGCGGTAGATGACCGGGTCGGTGGGCACGGCCTTGTCCCAGGTCTTCATTGGGCATTTCTGCAGGGCAATTTGGGTCGCGTCGTCCAGCTTGAGCAGCTCGCACAGGCGTTTGGCCTTGTCGGCGGGCATGCTGTTCATGCCCAGACACGCGGAGGTGGTCCACACCGGAGACATCTCCAGGGCGGCGCCGATGTCTTCCCAGGACAGGCCCAGGCTTTCCTTGGCGGCAATGATGGTGGCGGTCGTTGAGTTCATGGTCGTGCTCCTTCAGGCGTGCTCGGGTGATTTGCTTGGGGTTTTGGTATCGGGCAGTCGGGTGGGGACGTTGTCGTCCGCACTGATGTGCTCGTCACCGGATCGGTTGATCAGAAAGTCCACCAGGTAATTGCGCGTCTGGTAGTACTTCTGATCCTGAAAAATCGTGGTGCGCAGGCGTGGCCGGGGGATATCCACCTGAACCATTTCGGCGATGCGTGCATTGGGGCCATTGCTCATCAGAAAAATGCGGTCGGCGAGCAGGATGGCTTCGTCCACGTCGTGGGTGATCATGAAAACGGTTTGCCGGGTCTCGCTCCAGACCTTGACCAGCTCGTCCTGAATCACGCCGCGGGTCAGCGCATCCAGGGCACCGAAGGGCTCATCCAGCAGCAGAAGCGATGGCTGGGTGGCAAAGGCGCGGGCAATGCTGACGCGCTGGCGCATGCCGCCGGACAGCTGCGCGGGCTTGCGGTGCAGGGCTTCATCCAGCCCGACCAGTGACAGGTACTTGCGGCTATGGGCGTCGACCTCTGCCTTGCTCCACTGTGGCCAGCGGGCGCGCACGCCAAAGATCACGTTCTTCAGCGCCGAAAGCCAGGGCATCAGGCTGTAGTTCTGGAATACCACGCCGCGTTCCAGACTCGGGCCGGTGACCTCCTTGCCATTGAGAATGATGGTGCCGGCAGAAGGGGTATCCAGCCCGGCGAGGGCATTGAGGATGGTCGACTTGCCGCAGCCGGAGTGGCCAATGATGCAGACGAACTCGCCCTTTGCCAGGCTGAAGTTGACCTCCTCGAACACATCAACATCGCCGCCCCCGGGGGTGGGGAAGGTTTTCTTCAGGCCGTTGACCTGCAGGAACTTGCGGTTGGGATCAGTGCTTTCGGTATGAGTGCTTTGGTTATCAGTCATCGGGGGTTCCTATTCCTGCCAGGCGACGAGGCGCGCGGCGAGTGACAAGACGGCGTCGAGCAGCATGCCGATCAGGCCGATCATGAGGATGGAGAACACCACGCTGGTGAGATCCAGATTGTTCCATTCGTTCCAGATGTAGTAGCCGATGCCGGTGCCGCCCACGAGCATTTCTGCGGCGACAATCACCAGCCAGGCAATACCGATGGAGATGCGCATGCCGGTGAGAATGGTCGGCGCCGCTGCCGGCAGAATCACTTGAAAGGCGGTGCGCCATTGGCTGAGCTCATGGGTGCGCGCCACGTTGATCCAGTCCTTGCGCACATTCATGACGCCGAAGGCTGTATTGAGCAGCATGGGCCAGATCGAGCAGATAAAAATCACGAAGATCGCCGACGTTTCCGAATCCTTGATGATGTAGAGCGCCAGGGGCATCCACGCCAGTGGTGACACCGGTCGTAGTACCTGGATAAACGGGTTGAGCGACTTGTACATCAGCGGCGACATGCCGATCACGAAGCCCAGCGGAATGGCAATCAGCGCGGCCAGAAAAAAGCCTACCAGCACGCGGCCGATCGAGTAGCCGAGCTGGATGCCGATGCCCTTGTCGTTCGGGCCGTTGTCATAGAAGGGGTCGCTCAGCTCGGTCCAGGCATGGGCCAGCACCTGTGAGGGCGCGGGTACGCCCGCACTGGGCTGGCCACCGCCCATCATCATCTCGTACTCGGTCAGTTCGCCCGTGCTCTGGGTGGTGTTGATGGCGGCCTCCCAGATACCGCCCAGTACCAGCAGGATCAGGACGGTGAGGATGGCCGGGCGCAGGCTGTTGATGGTGTGTTTCATGTGCGCTTCCGAATGGCAAAGCTGTCGACGTACTCCTCGGGTTTGTTGTAGTCGAACTGCTTACCCATGATGGTGTAGTTCTGGTAGGTGATATCCGGCGCGGCGTAGCCCAGTTCTTCCATGACCTTGCCGGCGTCTGTTGCGAGGTAGACCTGTTCGGCGATCTGCTTGTAATTGACGTCGCCCTCGATGTAGCCCCAGCGCTTGAGCTGGGTGAGGATCCATACGGCCATCGAATGCCAGGGGAAGGGATCGAAGTCGATACGGCTGGGCTCGTCGATGATGTTGCCCAGGCCATCGGCAAAGCGCCCTGTCAGGACCTGCTCGATGACCCCCACCGGCTGGTTGAGGTAGTTGCGCGGCGCGATGGCGGCGGCGATCTCCTTGCGGTTCTCGGCCTGGTGGGAATACTGCGTGGCATCGACGATGGCGCGGAACAGGGCGCCGTAGGTATTGGGGTTTTCGGTGGCGAAGCGCTGGCTGCAGGCAAAGGCGCAGCAGGGATGACCTTCCCAGATGTCCTTGGTCAGCAGGTGGATGAAGCCGACCTTTTCCCAGACGGCGCGCTGGTTGAACGGGTCCGGCGACAGGTAGCCGTCCAGGTTGCCGGCGCTGAGGTTGGCGACCATCTCCGGCGGTGGTACCACGCGGATCTGGATGTCCTGATCCGGGTCCAGGCCATGCTCGGCCACGTAGTATCGTAGTAGCAGGTTGTGCATGGAGTATTCGAAGGGCACACCAAAACGGAAGCCTTTCCATTGCTTGGGATCGCGCTTGTCCTTGTGCTTGACGTGCAACACGATGGCCTGGCCGTTGATGTTTTCCACCGCGGGCATGATGTAGGGCTCGGCGGTGGAGCCGGCGCCCATGGACATGGCCAGCGGCATCGGCGTGAGCATGTGGGCGGCGTCATATTCGCCAGCCAGGGACTTGTCCCGCGCCACGGCCCAGCCTGCGGTCTTGATCACATCGACATTCAGGCCGTACTTGGAATAGAAGCCCAGCGGGTGCGCCATGATGATTGGCGTGGCGCAGGTGATCGGCACAAAGCCGACGCTCAGCTTGGTCTTTTCCAGCGGGCCCATGCTGTCCATCAGCGCGGCCTTGGCTTGCGCCATCGGGAAGATGGTGGCCAGGGCGGCGGCCACGGTGCCACCGCCGAGCAGTTGCATGAAGCGCCGGCGGCTCATGTCGCTCTGGTTGAACACCGCGCGCACCACAGCGTTCTCGATGGCCCGCTCCATCATGTCTTCACTGGACATGGGCGTGGCCATGACCGGTGCGCGATTATCGACTGCCGAGTGCTGCGCCGTCAGACCGGCGGGCAGGGCGATGTGCTTGCACTTGTCGCATTCACACTGGGCGTCGTGGGTCAGGCCCTTGCCGCCGTCATAGGGATTTCCCAGGCTCTTGATCGTCATGTTTGGCTCCTGCCAGTCGTATTCCGGTGCACGGCGTGGCGTGCTGCCCGAATGAGGTGCTGTGGCTGTTCACCCGGAGGTGTCCTGCTAGTGCTGTATCAAGCTCTATGCCAGTTTGGGTCTCGATAAATTTTTCAGAAGGATCAATGGGATACACGCGTAAGTTAGTGAGGCTGGAAGTATGCATTTGCATAATTCATGCATTTGCACAGTTAAAAATATGCAATTGCATAAAAAGGCCTGGTCCTTGCAGGTGGAGGGAGAACAGTTAATCGAACACTGATCAGGTGAACGGCGATGACACTATCGACTCCCGATAAGCTCACGGCCTGGCGCGAAGCAGCGCTTTCCAGCGGTGCGGCGATGCTCTGTTGCGACCCTCTGATTGATCGCGTGATGGACTGCAATCCGGCGCTGGAGGCCTTGCTCGGAAGCGAGCGCAGCGCGCTGATGACTCAGCCCATGTCAGCGCTGTTCGCCGATGATCTGCCGCGCCTGATCAGTCTGACCCAGGCATGCCAGGACAAGGGGCGCTATTACAGCGGAGAGATCAGTCTGCGTACTGCGCATCAGGGCAGCCTACCCGTGGAAATTCACGCGTCGACTTTCATGGAAAACGAGCGTCAGTTATTGCTGCTGCTGATATTCGACGCCAGCGAAATCCAGGCCCAGCGCGAACAGACGGAGTTGCACTGGCTGCACCGGGGCGGGTTGCTGGAATGGAAGCGTATCGAGGGTGCCTTTCGCGAAGTCGAGCGTTATAACCAGTTGATTCTTAGCGCCGCGGGGGAGGGGATTTACGGCGTTAATGCCGAGGGAGCGACTACCTTTGTCAATCCTGCCGCATTGAAGATGCTCGGCTGGGATGCGGGTGAACTGATCGGCCGAGACGCGCACACGGTGTTCCACCACACACATCAGGATGGCACGCCCTATCCCAGTCACTGTTGCCCGATCTATGCCGCATTCAATGATGGCGTTGTGCATGTGGTGGACGATGAGGTTTTCTGGCGCAAGGACGGCAGCGTATTTCCCGTGGAGTACACCAGTACGCCGATTCGCGATGAGGGTGTTCTGGTCGGAGCCGTGGTGGTGTTTCGCGATGTCAGCGAGCGGCGCGATGCGGAGCGTCGTCTGCGCCTGGCGCTGGCGGAGGTTGAGTCGCTGAAGGAGCGGCTGGAAATGGAGAATGCATATCTGCAGGAGGAGATTCGTGCGGAGCATGACTACCGGCAGATCGTTGGCCGCAGCCAGCCGATCAAACACTGTATTCGCCAGATCAAGCTGGTAGCGCCGACCGATGCACCGGTGTTGATCACCGGCGAGTCGGGTACCGGCAAGGAACTGATCGCCCGGGCCATTCATGAGAGCAGCCCGCGCAGCCAGCGGCCGTTGATCCGGGTCAACTGCGCGGCCATTCCAAGAGAGCTGTTCGAGAGTGAGTTCTTCGGGCATATACGCGGCGCTTTTACCGGCGCAACGGCAGATCGTCCTGGGCGCTTTGAACTGGCGGACGGCGGTACCATTTTCCTCGACGAGGTCGGCGAGTTGCCGCTGGACCTGCAGGGCAAGCTGCTGCGCGTATTGCAGGATCAGCAGTTCGAGCGGGTAGGCGATACCCGCACACGTTCAGTCGACGTGCGCATCATTGCCGCTACCAATCGGCAGTTGCGCCAGGAGGTGGAGCAACGGCAGTTCCGTGAGGATCTGTACTTTCGTCTGAACGTGTTCCCCATTGAATCGGCGCCGCTACGTCAGCGCACAGAGGATATTCCCCTCCTGGCCACGCATCTTATCGCTCAGGCCTGCAAGAAACTGAAGAAGCCCTCCATGGCACTGTCCCTCGCGGACCTGGAAAAGCTGCAGAGTTACCATTGGCCGGGGAATATCCGCGAGCTTGAAAATATCATCGAGCGGGCCGTGATCCTTTCGGCGGCGGGCAGGCTGCATATCGAGCTGCCGTCACGCCCGGTCCAAGCCGGCGGCGCGCTGCTGGATGGGTTTGCTGCCAACCGCGCCGGAGCAGGGAACAGCACCCCCGAAGGGCTGGTCATGACCGAGCAGGAGAGGCGCCTGAGCGAACGGGAGAATATCATCAATGCCCTGCGCCAGACCGGTGGCAAGGTCTCCGGCGCGGACGGCGCGGCGGCGCTGCTGGGCATCAAGCCGCCTTCGCTGTATTCACGTTTGCGGCGTTGGCACATTGATCGGCGGGCGTTTGGGCAGGCGCGACAATACTGATGAATGGCGCGTCTGCTGATGCGGTGGCCCTACCGCTCCGTACCGCAGTAGGGCTCGTCGCAGAAGTTTTCATAGCAATTGACCATCCCGTCGATGGTGCACTTGAAGTTTCCTTCCTCGGAAGCTGATGGTTTGCAGTACGACTGGGCCGCCCAGCGAATCTCGGTTTTCAGGCCACCACCACAAAATTCAGATGCCTGGTTCATGAGGTGTGTCTGGGCAAGATCTACCGCGAGCTCGCGGTTGAAGAACTGGCCTGATGTACCGGTGAACGGATAATCACGCCCGGCGCCTACATATCGGTTGGGTTTCTCCTCGGCTTGCGCCGGTTTTTCTTCAGCAGGGGCGGCCACAACGACGCTTGTGGCATCGCCGGTGCTGGCAGTGTCAGTCCTGGGTGTCGCGTCCGCGCGGCTGGGGCCAGGGCGGGGGCTGGTTGGGTCGTACTGCTTTTTCTCTGGCGTTGTATGCCGCTCCCGCTGGGTGTTGCGGATGATCTTCTGGATTTGCTGTTGCTGCGCCTTGATGGACTCATTGCGGCTCTGGATGCTGTTGAGGGTATTGTTCCATTGCTGCTGACCGAAGACTTCCAGATCGCGGTTACGTGCATCCAGCCTGTCGGCGAGCTCCAGGTTGTCGTAGGCGGACTCGAGACCTTCAATAGCGTCATTGATTGTTCCGATCACATTATCGATCGTTCTCTCGGGGCGTCGAACCTGATGACGTTCAGTCTTGCTGGAACGCTCCCACAGCATTTCCTCGCGGGTGCTGAGATAGTCATATTTTGCTTCCAGGGGTGCAGGGTCGTAGCTCTCCAGGACCTTCGAGTTGCATTCGATGTAGTGGGTGTTTACTCGAATAACGGTGTTTGCGATGCTGCGGCGGTCGCCTGATATTTCCCGCGTATTGGCCCTGTTCGTCGGACATCCTGCTTTCGCGGCCTGATAGGCAAATGTCAGGGGCTTGTATTCGACCTCGGTAAATTGGCGGTACAGTTCGTCATACCTTTTAGCGTTGGCAACATCGCTGGTCAGACCGCTGACTTGTTCGGCCAGCAGCGATTGTTCCTGCATCGCTTCCGGGCCGGTGTATACGGTCACTGAAGGTCTGGATTTGAGGTACTGGGCCTCTTTGGGAGTATTGATAAAAATCAGACGGTCCAGGGGCCTGCTTGCCATGGTCTTCTGCACCTGCTCGCGCAGGTAAGCAATGCTGGCAGGGTTGAGTTCATCCAGCGGCATTGTGGTAAAGCAGTCATAGCAATATTGCCAATCGGTGACGACCGCACCATTGGTCACTTTTGCTGGCGTCCGGGCTGGCAGGTTGTTGATCCGCGGGGTTGCATTGGAAATGTACTTGCCCTGTGCCAGTAGCTCCTGTGCGGTGATTGCCTTGAGTGGTTGGATGACGTACCGGTAGAGCGGAATCAACTGGTCCGTTTTGCTGAATTCTATCCAGGCGAGAAGGACCGGCGTGTCGCCGGAGATCAGCTCCGCGTCACTTGCGAGCTGATTCGAGCGGGTGTAGTGGGTGGACGCATAGGTGGCCAGTAGCAGCGTCCGGTCGGTGCTCGGGTCGAGCCTTTCCCATTGGTCTACAGAGGGGTCGCGATTTTCGTAGGCTGACCAGGCGAACTGCCTGGCATTTATTGAGCACCCCGTGAGGCCAATAACAATCGACGCGAGTATAACCAGGCAGATACAGTTCCGGATTGGTCTGGGTGCGTACTTCATGGCACGTCCTTTTGTCAGCGAATGTTCCTTGTTCAAAAACCCTAACGTTCATCGCAGAGCGAGGCAAGTTCCTAGCTGCGTTTTTTTGACCAGGTTGATCACGCTGAGCTTCGCCAGCAGCCGCCCATTAAAGAGGCGGCGCGGTGAGCAAGACTGCGCCAAAACATCAGGAAACACAGTGATTGTTGCTTGAGGGCCATTTGCCACTGTTCTATTGTGAGAAGACTATTATAAAAACTGTCAGGCCCGGCTCGGATGCCTGTCGAATCGTCGATGCTACTTCGGCTTTTGAGAATAGAGTGTCTTATGACTCAAGGACCTCCTGTACCAGTCAACGAGCCGCAACGGCTTATACGGATCAATGAGCTATCCCTTCTGGAATGCTCTTCGGATCCTGTATTCGAGCGCATTGTGGAGTTGGCTGCGGCCTCCTTTCAGGTCCCGATCGCGCTGATTTCTGCGGTCGAAGAGAAGCGTCAGTTTTTTTGTGCAAGCGTTGGGGTCGATACGCGCGAGATGCCCCGTATGGACTCGTTCTGCGCCTACACGATTCTTGCCGATGAGCCTTTTCAGGTTCCCGATGCCCTGTCCGATCCGCGGTTTGCCAGCAACCCCCTTGTGACCCACGAGCCAAACGTGCGCTTCTATGCTGGCGTACCGCTGACTACTCCGGATGGCCTTGGTCTGGGCAGCGTGTGCATTATCGATAGCCAGCCGCGACCGGCGCTTGACGCGCGTGAGCTGACATTGCTTCAGAACCTGGCTGGGCTGGTCATGCAGCGCATATTGAGCTTGCGCGATGCGGCCGTCGTCGACCAGCAAACGGGGCTATTCAATCGCGTGATGCTGGAACAGAAGGTCCGTTCGACCGCCGGTACTGGCAAGGGCTGCACTGTGGCCGCTGTGGACGTCATCCCGCCGCTGTTTCTCAACGATATCGTCAAGGCGCTGGGCTACAAGTTCTCCGACGATCTGATTCTGACCATCAAAAAGCGGCTGCAAGCCCTGTTACCACACGGTTGCACCCTATACAAAATAAGCCCGACGCGCTTTGGCTTTCTTCTGGATGAAGTTCAGGCCGAGGTTGGGCCTTCTTTGTTTCAGTCCATCCTGGATGACCTGGCCATGCCGGTGAACAGCAACGGCATCCCGATACAGTTGCAGGTAGGGATTGGTGTGGTGCCTATCCAGCCCGACCAGGCCAAAGACCAGGACTGGCTCCGTCTGGTCATCAGTTCTTCCGACGATGCGAGGGTTCGCCAGATCGGCTGGCAGTGGTACGACAAAAGCCTGGACGATGCCCAGCAGAGAGCCTTCATGTTGCTCTCGGCCATGACCGGGGCGCTGCAGTCCGATGACCAGCTTTATCTCGTGTATCAGCCGCGCATTGATCTGGCTTCAGGGCAATGCGAGTCGGTTTAGGCCCTGTTGCGCTGGACGCACCCGGTGCTTGGTCCGATCGGACCGGGTGAATTCATCCCCCTGGCCGAGAAAACCGCATTGATTGGCCCTATTACCATGAGAGTTCTGCATGCTGCGGTCAGCCAGGTTGCTGCCTGGCAATCCCAGGGGCTTAACGTCAAGGTGGGGATCAATATTTCGGCTACGGACCTGGAAAGCAGCGCCTTTGTCGACGAGCTTGCCATGCTGCTTGAGCGCAGACGTATCAACGCATCCAGTCTGGAGCTGGAATTTACTGAAACGGCGCTGATAAACAAACCCCAGGCGGTGCGCGAGCAATTGGACAGGATCAGCACGTTGGGCATCAAGATCGCGATCGACGATTTTGGTAGCGGCTACAGTAACTGGACCTACCTGCGGGAGCTGCCCGCGACTACGGTCAAGATTGATCAGACGTTCATGTACGAGTTGCACACCGATGAGAAAAACAAACCGCTGGTGCAGGCGGTCATCGAGTTGGCGTCCCGGCTTGGCTACCGGGTGGTAGCCGAGGGCATAGAAGACGCCGCGACGCTCGAGCTATTGCAGAGTTGGGGCTGCCATGCAGGGCAGGGATATCAAATAGGCAGGCCGATGTTGCCTGACAGGTTGGTCGACTGGCTTGCCGGACGGCCCTCCTGATTTGTTGTCATGCAATCCCTGGCTTGACCCGGTTTTGACGCCACACCAGTGCGATCAATACGGCTGATGCCAGGCCACCGATCAGCGTCGTCATCGGCCCCGGGAAGCTGAACGCAAAGCCTGCGGCGATCATTGGCAGGCGCTGCCAGGATTTGACCAATCCCGCGCCCAGGAGATAGCCCTCCAGGCCGCCCGAGATCAGCATGATGCCGACGATAATCGAGGGCAGGACGTAAAGCAGCGGTGTCAGGTCGCCTTGCAGCAGCAGGGCAGGCTGGAACAGGAAAAACAGCGGGACGAAGTAGATGACCACACCCAGGCGCATGGCGGTGAATGAGGTGCGCATGGGCTTGGCACCGGCAATGGTACCCGCCAGAAAGGCCGCCGCGCCGACCGGCGGCGTGATCACCGAGAGCATGGCGTAGTAGACGATAAAGAAGTGCACGGCGATGGTGTTGAGCCCGCCCACCTCAATAATGGCCGGCGCCAGGGTAACCGCCAGGAAGATATAGGCGACGATGGCCAGCCCGCCCAGGCCCACCAGGCCTGAAGTGACCGAGCCGGTGACGCCAGTAATGGTCAGGGCACCGACTACAAAGGCGATCGGCAGGATGATGGCGGCGGTCTGGGTGATGAGTACGCCGATCTGCCGTATGGCGCTGTACAGCCGGGCGGGGGTCAAGCGGGTTTCCTTGCGCAGGAATGACAGCCCGATCATCAGGATGCAGGCATACCACGGCGTGTAGTACTCCCAGCGCATGTACAGCAGCCCCCACATCAGGAACGCCATAACAAACAGGAATGGCCAGCCGCGCATCATCACTTTGCGCGTCGAGGGCAGCTCCTCTGCCGGCATGCCCTTGATGCCGGTGCGAGCGGCATAACCGTCCACCTGCAGCAGCAGGCCGAAGTAGAACAACAGCGACGGCAGGATGGCGGCGATCATGATGGTGGCGTAATCCACGCCAATGGTAATCGCCATTACAAAGGCGATAGCGCCCATTACCGGCGGCATGACCACGCCACCGGTCGAGGCGCAGGCTTCGATGGCGCCGGCGTAATGGGCCGGGTAACCGGCTTTTTTCATGGTCGGGATGGTGATTGAACCGGTACCGGCGATGTTGGAGAAGATCGAACCGGACAGGCTGCCCATAAAGGCACTGGCCACCACCGCCACCTTTGCCGGGCCGCCGCGGTAGCGGCCGAAGCCGGCATTGGCCAGGTCAATAAAGAAGGCGCCGGCGCCGGTCGCCAGCAATATGCCGGCGAAGACCAGAAAGCCCAGGATGATCTCGGCGACGATCTTGGTGGTGATGCCCATCATGCCTTCGGCGCGAAAGACGTAGGATTCGATCATATGATCGAACCGGTAGGGCACCCCCATGGAAAGCCCTGGGAAGTGGTCTGCTACCAGCGGATAGAGCCCGATCAGCAACACCACCAGCAGGAAGGGGGTGCCGCCGCTGCGCCGGGCCAGCTCCATCATCAACAGCCAGATTAAAATGCCCAGGTACAGATTGCTCCAGCCGGCCTGGACCATGTCCCAGGCGTTGTTGGCGAAGTAGAAGCTCGCGGCCAGTACGATAATGGCGGCCACTATGTCGTAGAGGGGTACCTTTGATTGGCCGGATTTGGCTGGTAGCGCGAGAAAGGCCGCGGCGCCGAAGAAGCCGATAAAGATCCAGTAGTACTCCCCTTCGAGCAACCGGCGGCCATCCCATGAGAAGCCGAATATATAGGCAATGCCGGAGACCAGCCCACATACGCTCAGTACGACAAAAGCAATGCTCTGCCACGAGTAGGCTTCACCCAGCCGCGTCACCTCGTTGCCCGGTGCCGCTTCTTCCGCGGTAATCACGTCGGTTTTCATGGGAATCCCTTTAGCTTTTTATTATGCGTCTGGTGTCACAGACGGGTACGGAAGCCTTCCAGCCCCTGTGTATGCTTCTGCACAATGGCCATGAATTGTTCGTCCTTGGCGTCTGGCTTGATCCCGCTTGCCTGAGCCTCGGCCAGGGCTGCCGTTCGCGCGGCCATCCAGCTATCCACTTTCTCGATAGCCTGCTGGTTCCGCCTTTCGTCTTCCTCGGTCCAGACGTTTATTTCCCTGAGGTAACGCACCGTGCCCCCATGAACAGGGAGCGGTGAGCGATCCAGATATTCCCTGAATACCTCCAGGCTCATGCGCGTGGACAGGGGGTGCGAGCCCTTATAGCGGTCGTAGGATTGGTGAAACCATTTGGCCATGCGATAGGCGAAGGCTTCATCTGCATCTGCCGGGGCGGCGTAGAGAAAGTTGGAGGCCAGGCCGTCGACGCCTTTGGCAGACGAGACGCCCATGGTGATGGTGCCGGGCATGACCATGGGTCGGTGTTCGAGAAAGCCAGCCCAGGCCTCGGTATTGTCCAGATCCATGGGCAGCCAGCGAATGCCGCCGGGTGCGCCTTCCATCTCGGCCATCACTGAACTGATCGAGGCGCAGTAGGCCACGTCGGCGCGGCCTTCCACCACGGTGCGGCAGTTCTCGACGTAGCTGCTGGCGGGCACAAAGGTGAAGTGTGCGGCGCCTTCTTCTCTGCTCATGCCAAGGTAGGCGGGCAGACCATCCCTGACGGCTGCAATCATGGGCGGGGAGAATTGCCCCTGAGCGATCCGCAGGCCATCCTGCTTGAGATCATCCATGGTGTGCAGGTCTGAGTCGCCGGATACGACGAAGCTCCAGGGGGTGTCGTTATGGTGCCAGACCACACGCTGCGGCACAGGTGCCATGGTCGCGTAGTGGCCAATGCCTTGAAGCTGGAAACGCAGCTCAGCGGTTGATACGGAACTCAGCGTCAAATCGCGCCGCTCAGTGAGGCGCTTGTGACGCTGGACCTCGCTGTCCTCGGGCACGACGCGCACGTTGACGCCCAGGTCCTTTTGCAGAATCGGGCCCCAGCCATTGGTTGACGCAAAGCTGCCGCTGGAGGTGCCGGGCGTGCCGATCACCAGCAGGTTTGGCAGGACGTTGTCATCCCCACCCCCGTCAGCGAGGCTGGCCGGGCTGAATACAAGCGCGCCTGCAAGTGACAGGCTGATACCCAGCAGGGCGTTCAGCGGTGTGACCTTCATTGAGCTTTCTCCGAGCCTGTTATTTTTATCGTGATAACGCTGCCGTGCTTTTCCCTACTGTTGCAGATCAAGCTAAGGGCCGTGCAGCTCGCCTGTCAACACAGCGGAGCGGCCATGCTGGTTGCACAAGAGCCCTTTTTATCCCTCGCGCAAAAGCATTGCCTGATTCAGCTTCAACGCCCGCAGCGTTGGCAGTAGCCCGCCCAGCAGCGCCAGTGCACTCACTGCTGCCGCTACCAGGGCGCCCAGCCACCACAGGTCACCTGCGGGCAGCTTCAGCAAGGTGGCGGCCAGGGGCAGCGCAATCAGCGCGCCGAGGGCGGTCGCAAACAAGGTTGATAGCAAGGTCAGCAGACCGGTTTCCAAGAGCATGGCGGAGCGAATGGCCGGGTGCCGGGCGCCGAGGATATGCAGCAGGTTGGCCTCATACAGCTGGCGCCGCCGGCTGACGCTGACCACGCTAGAGAGCACCAGCAGACTGGCGGTAAGGCTGACGAGGGCAACCGCGGCGAGTCCGGCGGTGGCCTTGCCGAGCAGGTCGCCTGCGGTTTCCAGCCAGTCGGCTGTGCGCAGGGTGATGACATTGGGTATGTTGCGCGCCAGCCATTGCTGGGATGCCTTGGCGGCGGGGTCGCTTTGGTAAACCACGCCTACGTAGCGGCCGATCAGGTCATCCAGGGCGCCGTCCTGCAGAACGCCTTCAAACCAGAACCGGGTTTGCAGGCCTTTCTGGCGGTAGATCGCCTTGATCGCTACGGGGATGGTCTGGCCTTCGACCATAAACTCGATCTGGTCGCCCACGGTCAGACCCAGCTGGTTGGCTTCGCGGTCTTCCATGGCCATGAAGGCGGGCTGGCCTTCGGGTGCAGGGGCTGTCCACCAGCTGCCAGATACCAGCTCCAGGTCTTCGGGGTTGCCGGAAAGGTAGCTGAGTTTGTATTCATCACCCATGGCTTCGCGTCTGGCTTGCGAGTTGTCTGCCAGCACCTCGGTGATGGGTTGTTGGTTGATGGCTGCCAGGCGGCCGCGTACCAGGGGCAGCAGTTCTATCTCGCTGGACGGGTCCAGTGACTGCAGGCCGGTTTCCAGGGATTCGATCTGGTCAGGTAACACCTCATAAAGGATCAGGGCAGGTGCTTCGGCGGGTATGGTGGATTCCAGTGCGCGCAGCAGGGTGCCGACCAGCAGGGTACAGGCGACTACCAGTGTCAGTGCTGTACCCAGGGAGAGCAGGGTAGCCCTTAGCGGTGAATCGGGGCGGTGGAGGTTGGCCAGGGCCAGACGCCTGGCGAAGTTGCGATCGGCAAAACCGCTGTTTTCCAATGCTCGGGCGGTGTACTGCAGGCCTTTGATCAGGGCTTCCAGCAGACCCCAGAGCACCACCAGGGCGAGCAGGAACAGGAACCCGAGTTGCGAAGAGGGCAGCCAGAGCAGCAGTGCCGCGATGTACACAGCCAGTAAACCATAGCTGGCGATGCGCCAACTACGCGGCTCATGGCTGGCAGCCTGTACCTTGCCGCGAAACAGCCCGGCGGGTGAGGCGGCCAAGGCCTTTGCCAGTGCCGGTAGGGCAAAGACGTAAGCGGTCAGCACGGCGAACAGCCAGCTCAGAAGCAGCGGCGGAATCCACAGGGACAACCACTGGCCTGCACTGCTGGCTTCGGCCACGTCAAAGGTGTCGCCGGCCAGACTCAGGGCCAGGGTAGAAAGCCCCAGGCCGACGGCGCCGCCAACGAGGCCGGCAATGCTGCCGAGTATGCCGATCTGCAGCAGGTAGATACCCACCAGTGGTTTGCGCCGCAGGCCCAGGGTTTGCAGTGTGGCAATGGTGCCGAGTTTTTCATCAAGGTAGGCATGGATGCTGTTAGCGACGCCCAGGCCGCCAATAAAGAGTGTGGTGAAGGCGATCAGGATCAGCGCGGTGGCAATCTGGTTCAGCCGTTCGGCCAGCCGCTCACTGCGCTCGGCAAAGGTGGTGGTGTCCCAGCGAGTATCGGGAAAGGCCTGCTCGAATTCATCCAGCCAGAGGGTCAGATCGCGGTCGGTCTGTACCCGGTATTCGTAGTCCACCCGCGCACCTGGCCCCAGCAGTTGTGCGGCTTGCAGCGCCTCGTCGGAAATCATGATCGGCAGGCCACGCCAATTGGCATTCAGGCTGCGGTCGGCCTGGGTCTGGATCAGTCCGCTGATGCGAAAACTCGCAGCACCAATCTCGATCTGGTCGCCAATGCCCTGGCCCAGGCGTTCGGCCAAGAGCGGATCAATAACGGCACCCCAGACATCATTCTGTTGGGCGGTGAGCTCGGCCAAGGGTTGGTCTGGCATCAGCTGTAACTGGCCATACAAGGGGTAGGCAGCATCGGGTATCAGTATTGCGGCACGCATGAAGTTCATGTCGCCGTCTGCGCTGGTGCCGCTTACCATAGTGTCCAGCTCGCGTACTAATGAAAGCTGGCCGCTGGCACGAATCCACGCCTGTACCTCATCGGGCAGGGGTTCGCTGGCATCCAGCTCAACGTCACCGCCGAGTAGTGCGCGGGTATCCGCCAGCAGGCTTTGCTCGACCACCCGGTAAAGGCTGGCGGTGGCTGCCACCAGGGTGACGCCGAGTATCAGACACGCGAGAAAGACCTTGAGTACGGAGAGGCGTGAGCTCAGGTCAGCGACCGCGAACTTGAATATCCATGCCGGTTTGGTAGGTGTATCAGAGCGCATGCAAACGCCCTGCATCCATTCTGACCCGATGCTGGCAGCGTTCGGCTACCCGCTCGTCGTGGGTGACCAGTATCAACGTGGATTTGCTTTGCCTGTGCAGGTCGAATAATAGCGACAGCACCTTTTCGCCGGTTTGCTGATCCAGGTTGCCGGTGGGCTCGTCGCCCAGCAGCAGACTCGGTTGATGTACCAATGCCCGGGCAATCGCCACGCGCTGCTGCTCGCCACCGGAGAGCTGCGTGGGGTAATGCTGCAAGCGGTGACTCAGCCCGACGGCCTCCAGCATGGTTGTGGCGCGTTCGCGGGCATTGGCCTGGCCGGCAATTTCCAGCGGCAGGCTGACGTTGCCCAGCGCACTGAGGCCCGGCAGCAAATGGAAAGACTGGAAAATGATACCCAGGTGCTCGCTGCGCCAGTCGGCCAGCGCATTGGAATCCATGTCGCCGAGACGCTGACTGCCCACCAGGATCTCTCCCTGGTTGGGGCGTTCGAGCCCCGAAAGCAGCAGCAGAAGGGAGGTCTTGCCGCTGCCCGAGGGGCCGGTTATCGCCAGTGACTCACCGGGTGGAACCGTGAGCGAGGCATCGCTGAGCACCGCGACGGACCCCGATTCGGTGGGGTAGGTGAGGTGAATGCCGCTCATTTGCACGCTGGTGGACACTGGGGCTCCTTGGCTCGGTCAAAATCAGCTGACACTATGCCATGCCCACTGCAAGCCCGACGATCCGCAGACACCATTGGCAACACTCTGCCGGGGTTCAGCTTGTGCTGTTCGGAACCTCAGCAGAGGGCGTTGAGATCGTTTCAGGTTCTCCGACCGCCCACTCCTTGGGGAAGCGGCGGATTAGCAGCGTCAGACCAAAGCCGACAGACAAAACCAGGAAGGTAAAGCTGAAAGCAGCTGTAAAGCCCCCGGTGGTTTCGATCAGCCAACCGGCGATGGCTGGGCCGAGGAACTGGCCGACCGCAAAGAACAAAGTGGAGAAGCTGAAGGCGATGGGAATATAGCGCGGGCCGACCTGGTCGGTGGCACTCGTCTGGATCATCGCAAACAGGCCGTTGATGGATAGGCCCATTATTAGAAAATGGCAGAAGAAATAGGGCAGGGTCTGATCGATAATCGGCAGGCCCATCGCCGTAATAACCAGAAAAAAGCATGCTCCAAGCGCGTTGCCTCGACCCCAGAAGTCGGATATCCAGCCCCAGATAGGACCCGCAGCAATCGATAGCAGCCCGGTCATGGCCATGAAGCTGCCAGCAACGGCCTCGCTGTGCCCGCTTTCGACCATGAAACTGATCATGAACACGGCCTGGATGATGTAACCCAGGCCGATGATGCCGTAGGTGCAGGACACTATGAGTACCCGCGGATTGCGATAGATCCGCCACTTCTCGTCGGCAGGCACGCCGGTGTTACTGCTGTTGGTGCGCGGGGGGTTGCGTACAAACAGGCCGATCATGCTGGCTACAATAAGGGCAGTGGCGGCAAACACGCCCCAGCTTACCCGCCAGCCCTGATCGCCGAATACGCTGAACAGCCAAGGCACCAGTACGCCGGTGACCAGGGCGCTGAGCCCCACGCCACTGGTCATGAAACCGATGACCAGTCCGCGTTTGTCCGGAAACCAGGTGGCTAGCAGTGCCACCATGGGCGCAAATGCAAAGGCAGTGCCGAACCCCAGCAATCCCATGAGCCCGAGGACCAGCCAGAAATGGGTCGCCAGAGCCAGGCCGACAAAACCTACCGACACTGTGAGCATGCCAAACAGGATCGAGGCCTTCGCACCCCAGCGCGCCGCCGCCAAACCACCGGCCAGCACAAAGCAGACGTAACACAGAGCGGTCACCGTACTGAGAATGCCGGCCTGCTGGTAGGACAGCCCCAGGTCTGCGCGCATGGCTGGAAGGATGATGCCATAGGCCAGACGGGCAAAACCGATCACCACCAGGGATGTGAGGGTGCCACACAGCACGGTAATCACCATGTTGGGGCGGTTGGTATTCTGGGACATCTTGATTCTCGCGTAGTTTGGCTTGCTGACACAGGCATTTGGCAGCCGCGCAGATTACCAGTTATTGGCTCACCGGACCGACTCAGGGGCGACACTCTTCCAGATAAGACTGATCAATGATATTGCCAATACGACAAACAGTGCGCTGGCGTGCAAGGACATGGCCCCGAACGCGTCAAGCGCATGCACGGTGAGGCCGGAGATCGATACCCAGAGCATCGGGATGATGGCGGCGGCCCAAAGAGCCAGGCCGCGAAGCAGAACGATCACCAGTCCCAGGGTGGCAATGGCGGTGGGGTCGGCATGGATGCCGAACACTTCTGCCTGGTACCAGGAACCCCCGGTCAAGGGGGCCAAGAGCGGCAGAATGATCAGGCCGAAGAGGCTGACCGCCACGCCAATCATGATCGGTGGGCTGGTGCGACGCGCTGCTTTATCCAGGCCGAGCCCGGTGAGGGCAATCAATGCCAGCAACACGGCCTGGGCAATAAAGGCGTAGCCGACATAGCTCCCCGCCCAGTTGAGATTGGCATAGCGCTGGAAAAAGAAAGCGATGGCCACGAAGACCAATACGGGTGCGGGTAGCAGGCACGCAAGCCGCGTGCGGTTACGCAATGCCAACACCAGCGCAGCTGCTCCCATGGCCAGTGTCAGCAAGTGCAGGGGCCAAAAGGTCTCGCCCATGCGCTCGAGTAGTCGAAAGTAGACATCCGCGGTGAAGGGAATGAAGTCCTGCAGCTGGTAGCTTGTCCAGTCGTTCATAGCGACGCTATATAGCTCACCATCCGTTGTCGGGCATCGGGTGAGGGCATGGGAGCGTGGCCGGCGCGCATGTTTTCGTGCATGTGCGCGATCTGCGTGGTCGCGGGGATGGCGCAGGTAATAGCCGGGTGGCTGACAATAAACTTCAGCAGAAAATCAGCCCAGGTGTCGCAGCCGCATTCCGCTTTTGCCCAATCGGGCAAGGGCTGGTTACGCCGCTTGAGACCCTTGATCAGGCTCCCGCCATCGTAGGGTCGGTTGGCGATCACGCCAATGCTCCGTTCCTCTGCCAGGGGCAGGAGCCGCTCTTCCGCTTCGCGGTGGGTAATATTGTAGGTGAGCTGAATAAAGTCGATGTCCTCCGAGGTCATGATCTGCTCGACATCACGGTGGCGCCGCCCGTGGGAAGTGGTAATGCCCACATACCCGATCTTGCCCTCGGCTTTCATCGCCTGCAGGTCTGTCAGGTGCGCGCGCCAGTCGGTAAGGTTGTGTACCTGCACTAGATCAAAGTGCCCGACACTCCAGCGGTCTTGCAGCTCGGCCACCTGCTCGCGGGCTGATCCTCCTGCCGGGCTCCAGACCTTCTCCGCAGAGAACAGGCTGTCGGGGGTGCCCAGTTGCTCTAATGCATAGCCCATTACATCAGGCGCCGAGCCGTACATGGGCGAGGAGTCGACCAGCCCACCGCCGGCTTCGAAAAAAGCCTTCACCACCTCTGTGCGGGCATCGAGCAGCTGTGGATCGTTGCCAATATTGAAGCTGCGCCAGGTACCCATGCCGATGACCGGCAGCTTTTTATCAGTACCGGCGAAGGTCTTTTGCCGCAGTCCTGGCGCGCTGGCCAGAATTGAGGCTGATGGCAGCGCCATGGCGGCCAGTGTGGCGCCAATCAGTTTGAGACTTTGTCTGCGTGTGATGCGATGGTTCACGGCGGAGCCCTCCTGATCAGATCATCTCCAACGGTTGTTTGCGCGAAGGCGGCGGATAGGCAGCATCTATTCTGGCTAGATCATCGGCGTCGAGTCTGAGAGTGTCAGCGCCGGCATTCTGCCTGAGATGGTCGAGGTTCACCGCCTTGGGAATGGCGATCACGCCGGGATAGCGCATGACCCATGCCAGTGCTACCTGGGCAGTGGTGGCCGTGTGCTTGTCGGCAATACGCTGCAAGGTCGCATCGCGCAGCAGTGCTCCACCCTGGCCAATCGGGCAGTAAGCCATGAGCGGCATATTCTGCTGCGCCTGCCAATCAATCAGATCGTATTCGATACCCCTTGCTTCGGGGTTGTAGAGCACCTGATTGGTTGCGCAATCGGGGTTGGCCAGCTCTTCCAGATCGGCCTCGTCAAAATTCGACACGCCCCAGCGGCGAATCTTGCCCTGCTCGCGCAATTGCTCGAACGCGGCGACTGTCTCGCTCAGCGGATATTCCCCACGCCAGTGCAACAGGTACAGATCAATCGTGTCTGTCCCCAGTCGGCGCAGGCTGCGTTCGCATGCGGCCTGCACGCCGGTAGTGCTGGCATTGTGCGGATAAACCTTGCTGACCAGATACACCTCATCGCGGCGGCCACGAATGGCTTCAGCGACGATCTCCTCGGCACCGCCTTCGGCATACATCTCTGCGGTATCAATCAGCGTCATGCCCATATCCAGACCTTCACGCAGGGCCCTGACCTCGGCTTGCCTCTGCGCTGCATCTTCGCCCATATGCCAGGTGCCCTGGCCAATGCGCGGTACGCTTACTCCGCCTAATGTGATTGTCTGCACGCTGGGACTCCTTAAATGGATGGTCTGATTATCGTTTGCGCCCCTTGACCAACACTTTCTGCAAGGCGGCGATGTCTTTGCTGGCCTGAAATACGGACAGATCAGGCTCGGCCTGGCCACTGCGGCCCAGCCGGTCGATCTGGGCGTAGTACCAGTATTGCACCGCAAAGGTGGCCATGGCTCTCAGAGCCTTGAGCTTGCCGAGAAACGCCAGCCAGCTGGGGAACAGGGCCAGCTGGTTTTCATAACGGGGCAGCTCTTCGAGACCGGCGAGCAACTGCGCGGGGGCGTCGGTCATGACGCACATGGGGCGACCCAGGCCGATCAGATCGGCACCGCCGCTTTCCAGAGCCTGCTGCATGACCTCTTTCCTGCGGAAACCACCGGTGACCATCAGTGGTACCGACACCTTGGCACGCATGGCCAGCGCAAAATCCACGAAATAGGCTTCGCGCTGCTGGGTGGACTGAGCCACGGCCTGCGGCTCCGCCGCTTCAATACCTTCGACCCCGAGCAGCTTGGGTTGTTCATAGGTGCCGCCGGAAATCTCGATCAGATCGACCCCGGCCTTTTCCAGCCACGCCACTACCTGGAGGCTGTCGTCGAAGTCAAAGCCGCCTTTCTGGAAGTCGGCACTGTTGAGCTTTACTGATACCGGGAACTGCGGGCCAACAGCGGTGCGTACGGCTTCAACAGTATCCATTAGAACGCGCGCGCGGTTCTCCAGTGAGCCGCCGTATTCATCGCTGCGCTGGTTACTGCGCGGACTGAGAAACTGCGACAGCAGGTACCCGTGTGCGGCGTGTATCTGTACCCCGGTGAAACCTGCGTTTTTGACTGCTACGGCGCACTGGGCGAAACGGCGCACGATCTCGCTGATCTCATCTTTTTCCAGCGCGACTGGCTCGCCGAACTGACCACCGGGCAGGCCCAGTTTGACCGGCGATGGCGCCTTGGGATGCGGGTTGATCATCTTCATGGTCTGCCGCCCGGCATGGCTGATCTGCGCCCAGAAGTGGTTGCCGTTGCGTGTGGCGGCTTTTGCCCAGCTACTCAGCGCTGCCTGCATGGCGGCGTCGGGCTCGCGATCTATCACAACATTGCCTGGGCGCTCCAGGTGATCGCGGTCGATCTGGATGTTACCTGACAAAAGCATGCCCGCACCGCCATCGCTCCACAGGCCGTAGAGGCGCTCGAGTTCTGGGGTAGGTACACCATCGGGTGTTGCCAGACCTTCGGTCATGGCGGCCTTGGACAGGCGATTGGGAATGGTGGCACCGCAGGGAAGGCTTAATGGGTCGGCGAGGGATATGGTCATCGGATTCTCTTCTTGTTTTTAGGACTATCTGGAGTGTATCCGGTTTTCGCCCGGCTGTTTTTGTGCGGGATATTTGCGGATTTCGCCTCGCAGAGGGGCCGCTGCTCCCAGCAACGCTGGTGGGCAGTGGAGCAGTACCGGTCCAGGGGCGAGAGTTTGGTCATTTTTTGCATCAAATTGGCAACTTTGTTGTCCAACGCGCACGAGAGCAAGCAATTGGTTTTATCTGTTACATAGGAGATCCCGTCAGCCCCATGATTGATTGGATATTGGCCAACCAGGTCCTTTTTAATGCCGGCGTTAGCGCCCTTACCGTGATCATCTGGGTGATATACGCCCAGCTTCTGTACTTTGGCTTTCGTCGGCAGCGTACGCCGAGAATGCTTATTAATCGGGGCAGGAAGAAGAACCTGGATGCACTGTGCATCATCAGCAACATGAGTCAGGAGGCTATATATGTGGAGTACATCATCGCCACGCTGAAAACTTCGCGCGGGACTGTGATCATGGATGTGACGGATTTTGAGCAGGATCCTACAGAGGAGCGCGAGGACGAGAATGGCAACCGGCAAATGGTCTCGGTAGTACCCCCGGATCTGCGCGAGAACACCCGCCAGGGTCCGCTCCTTTCCGGGGAGTTCATGCATATTGGCACCTTCAAGGAGGTGGTCAAGCGGCTGACGGGGGAGGCGGGCATCCCCATGCGAGGGAGTCTTCCGGATGCGGACATTGAACTGGAGAGTCTGACCATCGAATTGATCGCCCTGTACGGACCGGAACCCCGACCGGTCAATGCAAGACGCAAGTTTAAAATCAAAAGCGATGAGAACAGCGCAACTCTGGTTCCTACATCCTGGCAAACCCAACACGGGATTTCATTTCTGCGCCGTCGACGTCTAAGCAAGATTGTGGATGAAATGAATGAAACCAATTTTTCGATGAGCTCTACCATCCGCTGGGACGATGATTAAGTTCCCTCCACAAGATGCTCGATGGCGTCTTTGATTCGAGTATGTTCGGTCAGTTGGTCGAACAGGCCTGCTACGGACTCTCCGTGGATAAGCCCCAGCAACACCCCCAGTACAGAACCCCTGTGGACGTTGTCTCCGCCGACTTCCGCGTTGGCCTGCAGGGCTCGCAGTGAGTCCTTTTGGTGTTTACACGCAAAGAACAGTACAGCAGGCCATGAATCGCTGATATAGCAGGCCGGCGACAGGGTTCTGCCGACGATCTCGCGTTCAGGGCGTTGGCTATCGACCAGCTTGCTGAGTTCTCGCCGTGGCAAGCCGCGCGTTGCATTCAGGAGCAGCTCCTGCACGGAGGTATCACTGTCGCGAAATAGCAGCCCATCGATCAGATTGACATAGGCGTCACACACCTCGGCCAGCGAAGGGTCCGGGTGCGTCAGTGCCAGGTGCTCCCGGCATAGCCGCCGGGTATCTTCCAGTGTGGTGCCGCGCAGGCGCTCTCCGATCGCTAGCGGTGCGATGGTTACCAGTCCGCCGACAGAAGGGGTGTCATGGGTAACGGCGGCGCATTTCTCCGGTGGTTTTCCGGCCTGGAGATTGGCGAAAAAGCCGCGATGGTAGGATTCGGCGTAGGTATCCGGATGGGCGGGCTCGTCCGCGGTCATCAGGTGGATATACGCCTGCAGAAAGCCGTCGCGATCATAGCGGCCGCTGGATCGGTTCATGACGTCCATCAACGCCAGTACGCAGTGGGCATTGAGCGTGTTGTCACCGGCCTGCATGCCCTGGTGATAATGCATGTTGGGCCGGTTCCAGTACTGGGCTTTACCCTTGAGGATTACATTGCCTACCACTTCGGGTCGACTCTGCCCGCTGGATGTCTTGCGTCCACCACCGTTGGTCGAGTGTAGGGACATGATCGAGGAGGGATGGAATTCTGGCGCCGGATGAAAGGTTCGGACGCCCTCGGGAAAGGCGCTGTCGATATCACTGACGCGATAGAACCAGTGTGCCGGCATGGCCAGGGCGTCACCGATAAACAGGTTCTGCAGAGCCGCGGTGGCTCTGGCGGTTATCATTTTTTCCATGATCAATGCCCTCAAGTGCTATTTCGTTGGAGCATACAGGGTCTGATGCAGGCGGGAGATGGACAGGTGTTGCCGTTTGCTACGTAGGATCAGGTGGGTGGTTCTAGCGGATTTCAATGGCTGGTGAGGCAAGGCCGTTGCGGTGATCACATGACTTCCCGCTCAAAAGCCGGATAATGGCGTCCAATTCGTCCCGCTCGTTATTCTGGTGCCCCCATGGAAATCAAGGTCAACTTTCTCGACAACCTCCGGCTTGAAGCCAAGTTCGATGACTTCACGGTGGTGTCCGACCAGCCTATCCGCTACAAGGGTGATGGCTCCGCGCCGGGGCCGTTTGATTACTTTCTGGCGTCCTCTGCATTGTGCGCAGCCTATTTTGTAAAGCTGTACTGCAATACTCGCAATATTCCCACCGACAACATTCGCCTGTCGCAGAACAATATCGTAGATCCGGAAAACCGCTACAACCAGATATTCAAGATTCAGGTCGAGCTGCCAGCGGATATTTCCGACAAGGACCGCCAGGGAATCCTGCGCTCCATCGACCGTTGTACGGTCAAGAAGGTGGTGCAGACCGGCCCTGAGTTCGTGATCGAGGAAGTGGAAAATCTGGACGCCGATGCCCAGTCACTGCTGATGCCCATAGGCACAGAGGGTGAGGGCACGCGTATTCTTGGCAAGGATCTGCCGCTGGAGCAGACCATCGCCAATATGTCGGGCATCCTCGCGGACCTGGGCATGAAGATCGAGATCGCCTCCTGGCGCAATATCGTGCCCAATGTCTGGTCGCTGCATATCCGTGATGCCCAGTCGCCGCTGTGTTTTACCAACGGCAAGGGCGCGACCAAGGAAGCCGCGCTGGCCTCGGCGCTGGGCGAGTTTATCGAGCGGCTGAACTGCAACTTCTTTTATAACGATCAGTTCTGGGGTGAAGACATTGCTAACGCAGCGTTTGTTCATTATCCGAACGAACGCTGGTTCAAGCCGGGCGCAAAGGACGCGCTGCCCAAGGGGCTACTTGATGACTACTGTCTGGAGATCTATAACCCGGAGGGCGAGCTGCGCGCCTCACACCTGATCGACACCAACTCGGGCAATGTTGCACGCGGTATCTGCGCGCTGCCCTATGTGCGCCAGTCCGACGGTGAAGCGGTGTACTTCCCCTCCAACCTGATCGAGAACCTGTTTCTCAGTAACGGCATGAGCGCGGGTAACACTCTGGTTGAGGCGCAGGTGCAGTGCCTGTCGGAAATATTCGAACGCGCGGTCAAGCGCGAGATCCTCGAGGGCGAAATCGCCTTGCCCGATGTGCCGCAGGAGGTCATAGCCAAGTACCCCGCGATTCTGGCGGGTATTCAGGGCCTGGAAGAGCAGGGTTTCCCGATATTGGTGAAGGACGCCTCGCTGGGTGGCGAATTCCCGGTGATGTGCGTCACCCTGATGAACCCACGCACCGGAGGGGTGTTTGCCTCCTTTGGCGCGCACCCGAGCCTTGAAGTAGCCCTGGAGCGCAGCCTCACCGAGCTGCTGCAGGGGCGCAGTTTTGAAGGATTGAACGACCTGCCGCAGCCGACCTTCGAGAGCCAGGCCGTGACCGAGCCGAACAATTTTGTCGAGCACTTTATCGATTCCAGTGGTGTGGTCTCCTGGCGCTTTTTCAGCTCCCGGTCTGACTATGAGTTTGTCGAGTGGGACTTCTCTGGAGAGGGCGCAGACTCCACCGCCCAGGAAGCCGACACGCTGTTTGGAATCCTCGAGGAGCTGGGCAAGGAAGTGTACATGGCGGTCTATGACGACCTGGGCGCCACTGCTTGCCGCATCCTTGTGCCGGGATATTCCGAGGTATACCCGGTCGACGATCTGATCTGGGACAACACCAACAAGGCGTTGTACTTTCGCGAAGACATTCTCAACCTGCACAGCCTGGATGAAGACCAGCTGCAGGATCTGGTCGAGCGGCTGGAAGAAAGTGAGCTGGATGATTACACCGACATCAAGACGCTGATCGGCATCGAGTTTGATGACAATACCGTCTGGGGCCAACTGACGATTCTGGAGTTGAAGGCGCTTATTTACCTCGCTCTCGAGCAGTTTGATGAGGCCAAGGAGCTGATCGAAACCTTCCTGCAGTTCAATGACAACACGGTCGAGCGCGGTCTGTTCTATCAGGCGGTCAACGTGGTGCTGGAGGTGCTGCTGGATGACGAGCTGGAGCTTGCCGACTTTGAGCGCAACTTCCGTCGCATGTTCGGTGATGCGCGCATGGATGCCGCGCTTGGTTCCACCAACGGCAGCCTGCGCTTTTTCGGGCTCACGCCCACCAATACCCAGCTTGACGGGCTGGATCGTCACCTGCGGCTTATCGAAAGCTACAAAAAGTTGCATGCCCGGCGCGCGAGTGCGGCTGGTACAAAGGGTTAGAGCGCTAGCTGACGGGAAGACCACCCGGCACGTGCTGGCGTGGTCCATCCGAAGGCGAATTGCATTCGGATTGTCGGGCGCATTTTGCCGCGTCGATATATCATGCGCCACCGCAACTTTCGCATCAGGCCATCATGCCCAGCAACGCCATCTATACCGACCTGTCGGCTTACTACGATTTGATGTGCGCAGATATCGATTACCGGGCGCAAAGCCACTGTACTCATAGGCTGCAGCAGCTTTTGGGCAATGGTGGTAAAAGTCACCTCGATCTGGCCTGTGGTACCGGACCACATGTACGGCATCTGCTTGATGCGGGCTATCAGAGTAGCGGCCTGGACATCAATCAGCCCATGCTGGATCAGGCGCTGATTCGCTGTCCGCAAGCACAGTTCTCTCTGCAGGATATGTGCAGCTTTACGGTCGAGCAGCCGGTGGATCTGATTACCTGTTTTCTGTATTCCATCCATTACAGCGCATGCATTGAGCGGCTCAAGGCGTGCATCGCCAGTGTGCACGGCGCCCTGGTCAGCGGCGGCCTGTTCTGCTTCAACGCAGTCGACAAAGACAGGATCGACAATGACTCCTATATGTCGCACACGGTCAGCGACACCGACGGTCAGCTGAACTTCAGTTCCGGTTGGCACTATTCGGGGGAAGGGGAGCAGCAGTCGCTAAAACTGCGAATTGAAAGAACCGCTGCGAACGTGAGCCAGATCTGGCGCGATCAGCATGCAATGGTGGCGGTAACTGTTACTGAGCTGACTGCGTTCTTGGAGCCGTACTTTGAAGTGCATGTGCTTGAGCACGATTATGAGACGATTTCTCCGTGGGACGGGGCATCGGGCAATGTGCTATTTGCCTGTGTAAGGAAATAGCTGACACGGCGCGAGATGTTCGCGCCGGTTGTCGAGTTTGTGAGTAGTTTCTGTCAGTCCTGAATGGCGTCGGAAAACTGGCCAATGGCACCGACCACACGCTGCGCCTCGTCACGAATCTTCAGCATGACTTCGCCAGCCTTGTTGGCCAATTGCACCCCTTGTTCAGATTTGGCTTTGCTTTCACTCATGCCGCTCACCGCGTGTTGAGCCAGCTCCATGTTTTTCAGAACCACGTCGTTGATTTCTAGGGTGGCCTGGCTGGTGCGGGCTGCCAGATTTCGGACTTCATCGGCCACCACAGCGAATCCGCGACCCTGTTCACCGGCCCGTGCAGCTTCGATAGCCGCGTTGAGGGCCAAGAGGTTGGTTTGCTCGGCGATGCCACGAATGACCTGGACGATGCTGTTGATTCGCTCGGATTGGTTGCCCAGGGCATTGATATGACCTGATACCTGTTCCAGCTCTGATGCTATGGATCGCACGACCTCAACCGTGGCCTGAACTGTGTCGGTACCCTGGCGAGCGCTTTCATCTGTTTCCGCAGCGATGTCGAAGGCCAGCTTGGCTGCAGCAGATTCGGCATGCCGACTTTCAACCTGGCTTGTGATGTCACTGGCGAATTTCACCACGCCGTAGAGCTTGCCGCTGTTGTCATAGAGGGGGTTGTAGGTAGCCCGCAGCCAGACTGTCTGGCCGTCACGGGTGACGCGCTTGAAGCGGTCGGACAGGTATTCGCCCTTGTTCAGGCGCTGCCAGGCCAACTGGTAATCGGTACTGGCAAAGGTTTCAGCATCACAGAAGATTCGGTGGTGTTTGCCTTTTACGTCGTCGAGCCGATAGCCCATGGTATTGAGGAAGTTGTCGTTGGCTTCGACAATGTGTCCATCCAGGGTGAACTCGATCACCGCCATTGATCGATTGATGGCGTTAAGCAGGCTTTTGTGCTCCTGCTCGGCCTTCATTGCATGGGTAATGTCGGTAGCGATTTTTATGACCTTGCTGACTTTACCGTGCTGGTCCGTAACTGGGATATAGCTTGCCTCAAGCCATATCGGGCGACCGCCCTTGGCCAGACGCATGAATCTGTCGCTGAAGCTCTCACCCTGGGCAAGTCGTTGCCAGAAACGCTGATACTCGTTGCTGCGCGCCAGCTCTGGTGTGCAAAACAGGCTGTGTTGGTTGCCCAGGACTTCTTCCGAGTTGTAGCCGACTACCTGAAGAAACAGCGGGTTTGCTGTGAGGATCTTCCCGGTTGGGGAGAACTCGATCATTGCCATGGTATGGCTGATCGCATTCACGATCTGGTTTTGAATGGCCAGTTGTTGTTGGCTTTGTTCAAGTGCATCGCGAACACGTGATCCAAACATGGATACCTCAGCGTTGATAGGGTGTATTGGTCCGTTATCGGCAGGCAGTTTAAGTTCTGAAGCTCGTAAAAGTGTTTTGCGAAGCTCTAGCGCGGTGAATAGAAAGCAACTCGGAACCTACGGAAAGCGTTTCATAGCACCGGCCCGAATGGCCCGGTGCTATGTCATCTTGGGTGTCATCAGCCAAGTGCGAAGATGGTCAATCCCAGCTCAATGCTCCGCCGGTCTGATACTCGATAACCCGCGTTTCGAAGAAGTTCTTCTCCTTCTTCAAATCCATTATTTCGCTCATCCAGGGGAAGGGGTTGACCGTGCCCGGGTACTCTTCCTTTAGACCGATCTGGGTCAGGCGGCGGTTGGCGATGAATTTGAGGTAATCCTCCATCATTCCCGCGTTCATACCCAGCACGCCGCGGGGCATGGTGTCGCGCGCGTATTCGATTTCCAGCTGGGTGCCTTGCAGGATCATCTGCGTGGCTTCGTCCTTCATACTGGCATCCCACAGATGCGGATTCTCGATCTTGATCTGGTTGATCACATCGATGCCGAAATTCAGGTGCATGGACTCGTCGCGCAGGATGTACTGGAACTGTTCAGCCACGCCAGTCATCTTGTTGCGACGGCCCATGGACAGGATCTGGGTGAACCCGCAATAAAAGAAAACGCCTTCCAGAACGCAGTAGTAGGCGATCAGGTTGCGCAGCAACTCCTTGTCGGTTTCGACCGTGCCGGTATTAAAGGTCGGATCGGAAATCGACTTGGTGTACTTGAGCCCCCAGGCGGCTTTTTTCGCGACCGAGGGTATCTCGTGGTACATGTTGAAGATCTCGCCTTCATCCATGCCCAGCGACTCGATGCAGTACTGGTAGGCGTGGGTGTGGATCGCCTCTTCAAAGGCCTGGCGAAGAATGTACTGGCGGCACTCGGGGTTGGTGATCAGGCGGTAGACGGCCAGCACCAGATTGTTGGCCACCAGGGAATCGGCGGTGGAGAAGAAGCCCAGGTTGCGTTTGACGATGCGACGCTCGTCGTCGGTCAGGCCCTCGGGGTTTTTCCACAGGGCGATGTCGGCGGTCATGTTGACCTCTTGCGGCATCCAGTGGTTGGAGCAGCCGTCCAGGTACTTCTGCCAGGCCCACTCGTACTTGAATGGGACGAGCTGATTGAGATCGGCGCGGCAGTTGATCATGCGCTTGGTGTCGACGCTGACCCGGGCAGCGGAGCCTTCGAGCTCGTCCAGACCTTCCTGCACGTCGAGGGCGTCGAGTGCGGCCTTGGCTCGGGCGATGGCGGCGGAGTCGTCACTGGCAACGTGGCGGGCATTGTCGACTGCGGTGACCGCTTGTTGGTCCAGGTACGAATCTGGCGCATCTGTCGAGGTGGACGACGCTCCCAGCGGCGGAGTGTTGGTGGTTTCTGGTGTGTCTAGTTCATCCCAGCTGAGCATGGTTGGCTCCCTTTGGTCTTAGCTTCAAGCGGCGGGCTTCAAGCTTCAAATTGTCTTTGTTTGCGGCTCGATTTGCGCTTGGCGCTGGATCGTAGCTGCGGTGTCGGTTGTCTTGTTCCGGTGTTGGGCCGTTAGTCCGCTTGGATTCCCGCCTTCTCGGGAATGACGATTCGGGTAATGCGTGCTTCTCGATTCGTCATCCACGCTGGCTAATTGCTCCGTCATCCTCGCGAACGCGGGGATCCATTCGGGTGGGGCTGTATACGCTGTGCGCAGTGCCAAACCCCTAAGGTCAAAATGGATTCCCGCGTTCGCGGGAATGACGGGAACAGGAGTCACTGGCACGCCTCACAGTCCGGCTCATCTATCGAGCAGGCCTTGGGAACCGGGGCCGGGCCGGCGGCACTCAAACCAGCGGGAGCGCCACTGGATACCGCATTGAGCTTGCCGGTTTCCACTGTCGACTTCTCGGTGCTGGTGGCGGCGAGGGCGCGCAGATAGTAGGTGGTTTTCAGGCCGCGATACCAGGCCATGCGGTAAGTCACATCCAAGGCTTTACCCGAGGCACCGGCAATATAGAGGTTGAGCGATTGGGCCTGGTCGATCCATTTCTGGCGGCGGCTGGCGGCTTCTACGATCCACTTGGTTTCCACTTCAAATGCGGTGGCGTACAGGGCTTTCAGGTCCGCTGGGACGCGTTCGATCTGCTGGACTGAGCCGTCATAGAACTTCAGATCGTTGACCATGACCGGATCCCAGAGCTTACGTGCCTTGAGGTCGCGCACTAGGTAGGGGTTGATCACGGTGAATTCGCCGGAGAGGTTCGATTTGACGTAAAGGTTCTGGTACGTGGGCTCGATCGACTGGGAAACGCCGGTAATGTTTGCGATGGTTGCGGTCGGGGCGATGGCCATGATGTTGGAGTTGCGGATGCCTTGCTTGGCGCGCTGACGCAAGGGCTCCCAGTCCAGCGTCTGGCTGCGGTCGACTTCAATGTATTTGGCGCCGCGCTGCTCGGTCAGAATGTCCAGGGAGTCCAACGGAAGGATGCCCTGGCTCCACAGGGAGCCCTGGAAGCTGGAGTAGCTGCCGCGCTCCTCGGCCAGGTCGCAGGAAGCCTGGATGGCGTAGTAGCTGACCGCCTCCATGGAGTTGTCGGCGAACTCGACGGCCGCGTCCGAACCGTAGGCGATGTGCTGCAGGTAAAGCGCATCCTGAAAGCCCATGATGCCCAGGCCCACGGGGCGATGCTTGAGGTTTGAATTGCGCGCCTGCGGCACCGAGTAGTAATTGATATCGATGACGTTATCCAGCATGCGCACGGCTGTCTTTACCGTGGCGGCGAGCTTGGCGGTATCCAGCTTGCCGTCGACGATGTGCTGCGGCAGGTTGATCGAGCCCAGGTTGCACACGGCGATCTCGTCGGCCGAGGTGTTCAGGGTGATCTCGGTGCACAGGTTGGAGCTGTGGACCACGCCGGCATGCTGCTGCGGGCTCCGCAGATTGCATGCATCCTTGAAGGTGAGCCATGGGTGGCCTGTTTCGAACAGCATGCTGAGCATCTTGCGCCACAGGTCGCGTGCCTTGATGGTTTTGTGCAGCTTGAGCTTGCCGTACTCGATCAGCGCCTCGTAGTACTCGTAACGCTCCTCGAAGGCCTTGCCTGTCAGGTCGTGCAGGTCGGGCGTGTCGGACGGGGAAAACAGGGTCCACATGCCGTCGTCGAATACACGCTTCATGAACAGGTCGGGAATCCAGTTCGCGGTGTTCATGTCGTGGGTGCGGCGACGGTCGTCACCGGTGTTCTTGCGCAGTTCGAGGAATTCCTCGATGTCCAGATGCCAGGTTTCTAGGTAGGCGCAGACCGCGCCCTTGCGCTTGCCACCCTGGTTGACGGCCACGGCCGTGTCGTTGACCACCTTGAGAAAGGGCACAACGCCCTGGCTCTTGCCGTTGGTGCCCTTGATGTAAGCGCCGAGAGCGCGCACGGGGGTCCAGTCGTTGCCCAGGCCGCCAGCAAATTTGCTCAGCATGGCGTTGTCGTGAATGGCGTGATAGATGCCGGAGAGTTCGTCAGGCACGGTGGTCAGGTAACAGCTCGACAATTGCGGACGCAGGGTGCCGGCGTTGAATAGCGTGGGTGTGGAAGCCATGTAGTCGAAGCTGGATAGCAGCTTGTAGAACTCCACTGCGCGGGCGTTGCGGTCGGCTTCTTCGATGGCCAGGCCCATGGCAACACGCATAAAGAATATTTGCGGTAGCTCGAAACGCACGCCATCACTGTGGATGAAGTAACGGTCGTACAGGGTCTGCAGACCCAGATAGGAAAACTGCTTGTCGCGGCTGTGATCCAGCGCTTGGCCAAGTGCTTCCAGATCGAATTCCTTCAGGCGCGGGTCGAGCAGTTCATGCTCGACGCCAAAATCGATATAGGCGGGTAGGGCACGGGCATACATCTCGGCCATATCGCCGTGGGTGGCACTTTCGGCCACATCCAGAAAGCTCAGAGCCTCGGTGCGCAGGTTGTCGAGCAGCAGGCGGGCAGTGACGTGGCTGTAGTTCGGCTCGCGCTCGACCAGTGTGCGCGCAGTCATGACCAGGGCAGTATTCACATCCTGTTGGGTGACGCCGTCGTACAGGTTCTTCAGGGTTTCGCGCTCGATCAGCTTGGCATCCACTTCGGCCAAACCTTCGCAGGCTTCGTCGATGATGGTGTGCAATCGACCCAGGTCCAGGGGCTGGCGGCTGCCGTCGGGAAGGGTAATGTTAAGGGTCGGATGCGCCTCAACCGGCTGACGAGCCTGGCGCTGGCGTGAATGCTCCTCACGGTAGAGCACGTAGGCGCGGGCGACTTTCTGCTCACCGGAGCGCATCAATGCCAGCTCTACCTGGTCCTGGATCTCTTCGATATGCAGGGTGCCGCCGGAGGGCATCCGGCGCTTGAAGGTGGCGGTGATGGTTTCAGCCAGTTGATTCACTGTCTGATGGATACGACTTGAGGCGGCTGCTTGTCCGCCCTCTACTGCAAGAAAGGCTTTGGTGATGGCGACCTTGATCTTGTCATCGGTGTAGCTGACCAGCTTGCCGTTGCGCTTTATGACGCGCATCTGGCCGGGAGCGGTCATCTGTAATTCTGAATCCTGGTCGCCGTGGGAAGTGCTGCCCTGGTGCGAATCGGTGTTGGGGGTGACGGGCGGCATGGTGGGCTGCATTGATGATCTCCTTGGCGAAGCCGATAACACAATATGTAGTGTTCTGCTGTTCAGGATCAGAACCTTGTTCGCTGTACTTCGTCTGCGAACAAAGCTCTGATCCCATATGTAGTGGGTTTGAATTATTGGATCACAAGATAGTGTGTAATTTATGCGGGTGCAAGCCTGTTTTTGTGTATATAAGGCATGGCAGTTTGCCGGGTATTGCCCATTTTTCCAGTAAATTCGGGGTATTCAGGCAGTATTTAACCTCCGATTCACTCAAAAAAAACGTGTGTCGCTACTATATGTAGTGTTTCCTGTTTGTGACCGACGTCGCGCTCTGATGCCGGATAGGTGTTTTGCCGGGGGATTGTTACAATCGCTGCTTTCCGCAGGTAGACAGGTGGGTTGGCAGGCGCATGGCAACTGATAACGAACGCATCCTCATAGTCGAAGACGATCTCAAGCTGGCTGAACTGATTCAGGCATTTTTGCGCTCGCAGGGCCTGGAAGTCGATCTGCTGACCGATGGTGCTGGTGCGGTGGAACATATTCTGGCTGGTAATCCTGACCTGGTAGTACTCGACCTGATGTTGCCGGGTGAGGATGGCCTGTCGATCTGCAAGCGCTTGCGGGGGGCCGGTTACGCACGACCGGTGTTGATGCTCACAGCGCGCAGTGACGATGAAGATCATATTCGTGGGTTGGAGCTGGGGGCTGACGATTACGTCAACAAACCGGTCAGGCCCCAGGTATTGCTTGCTCGTATCAGAGCCTTGCTGCGCCGCAGTCACGACGCCGAGCCCGCCAGCGACGCGCCGGTCAGCCGTCTGACCTTTGGCCCGCTGGTAATCGACAACGCCCGGCGTGAGGCCTGGCTGCGTAATGAGCTGATCGACTTGACCGGGGCAGAGCTTGATCTGTTGTGGTTACTGGCCAGTAATGCTGGGCGTACACTCAGTCGCGAGGAAATTTTCAACGCCCTGCGTGGCATTGAATACGACGGACAGGATCGTTCCATTGATGTGCGCATCTCGCGCATTCGACCCAAGATCGGCGATGATCCCGAGCTGCCGCGCATCATCAAGACGGTGCGTAGCAAGGGCTATCTGTTTGTTGCCGTACAACCCTGACCTGGGCGCCCTGTGAACTCCATTTTCCTGCGCATATACGGCGGCATGCTGCTGATTCTGATCGTGGTGTCGCTACTGGCATTGTTGGGAATCCGTCAGGTGAACGAGTTCCGCGCGGAAACCTACCGGGAAGATATAGCTACCGGCACCTTTCGCCTGATGGCCGACAACCTGGCGCAGATGGAGGGTACCGAGCGGCTACGGGCATTGGCGGCCTGGACGCGCTTGATTGGTGTGCCGCTGCAGTTACGTTCCATTGATCAGCTTGGGCTGGACTCCCGTCAGCTTGCGCACCTGGGTCGTGGTCGGGTGCTGGTCAAACCCTCGGCGCAGAGCCAGGTCAAAGTGTTCAGCCGTGTGGATGAACACACGGTATTGACCACCGAAATTCAGCGCATCACCGAGCAACTTGGCAGGGCGACGCTGTTTCTGCTGGTTGACGAATTGGTACGTCATCCCGAATCGGATATGCCCGAGCGACTGCAACGCCTGCGCAGGGACAAGGACTTCGGCTATACGCTAATGCTCACCCGCATGCGCGAGGCTGATCTGGATGCCGACCAGCGTCGCCGTCTCGAGGAATTTGATACGGTCATGACATTGGGTCCCGATGGCGACTCGGTGTTGCTGTACATGAAGGTGACCGATACCGATTGGGTGTTGCGCCTTGGTCCGCTGTTTCAGATGGAAGATTACCCCAGGGAGCTGCTGCTCATAACCGGCATGCTGGTGCTGACGCTAAGCGGTTTGTTGATCTACTTGCTGGTGCGGCAACTGGAGCGGCGTCTGATTACTCTGGAAGCTGCAGCGATGCTGCTTAGCCATGGCAACCTGGACGCCCGGGTGAACGCCGTGGGTCAGGACTCGGTGGGCCGGGTTGCCAGGGCCTTCAACGATATGGCAAGCCATCTGCAACGCCTTATGAAGATCCAGCAGGAGATGATTGGCGCGGTGTCCCATGAGTTGCGCACGCCTATAGCGCGGCTGCGGTTTGGTCTGGAGATGGTAGAAACCTCCAAGGACGACAAGGACATTGTCCATTATGTGCAAGGGATGGATGCCGATCTTAGTGAGCTTGACCTGTTGGTTGATGAGATTCTGACCTACGCACGCCTGGAGCAGGGCGCTCCAGCGCTCGGCATGGTGCTGCTTGATGTACCTGCGCTGATTGACCGAGTGGTGCAGGAGCTGGCGCCACTGAATCAGGAAGTGGTTATCGAAGTTGAAGACAACAGTTACGGGCGGGCGATCGCAGTTGAGGCCGAGCAGCGTTACCTGACCCGGGCAATCAGTAATCTGATTACCAATGCCATGCGTCATGCCAGTAGCCGCGTGCGGGTATCATGCCGTGTGGTCTACGGGCGCTGTGTGGTCAGCGTCGAAGACGACGGTCCGGGTATTGATGAGCAATCACGCGAGAAGATCTTTACGCCCTTTATGCGTCTGGACGACAGTCGTACCCGGGCTTCTGGTGGCTATGGCCTGGGGTTGTCGATTGTACGTCGGGTGATGTACTGGCATGGCGGAACGGCACGTGCCGGCGAGTCTGCCGCCCTCAATGGGGCGGACTTCATTCTGGAGTGGCCACTGCGGCGAGGCTAGCGGGTGTGGCCGTTGACCAATAGACGAAAGGCAGTTTTGGCTGGCTCAGGATCAGGAGTTCGCCCGCAGATCAGGTCGCAGTATATAGCGCCCTCGCCGATGCGAATGATGAAGTAGGCCAGGCTGTCTGCGTCCATTTCGGGGTTGATCAATCCGGCCTGGATCTGATCCTCGAACAGCTTGCGCCATGTCTCGATCAACCTGCTCTGCAGGCCCGATACGTTGGAAGTCAGCAATTGTAGACCCCATTGCGGCTCGGCCCGCATGAAATCGTGCATTGGTTTGGCATTGATCAGCGCCACGTTGATATCGGTATAGATCTGCGCCAGAAAATCAATACCCTTGAGTTTCGGATCTGCCTCAGCCTGCTCTATAGCCTCATCGTAAAGGCGTTTGTATTCAGACCAGAGTATCTCCCCCATAAGCAGGTCCTTGTTGCCTACCCAGCGCATCAGCGTGGCGCGGCCCACTCCCAGCTCCTCAGCGAGCAGCGACAGGTTCAGTCGGCGACCCTCCAACCACCAGCGGCGGGCCATGCGAAAGGCTGTCATGGGTGTGGCGCGTTCATCGGACTTGCGCTGCGACAATGCCAGCGAGAGAGGTGTCGGTTGGTTGCTCATGGTTTCTAATCCGCAAATTGTATGGCTAGATGCATAGTAGCAATAACGATACCAAGATTAGAAGTGTCCCGATGATGAATCATCAACATTTTCATCTTTGCAACGGGTTCTTTATCCTATTCAGATGTAATCAGGTCTGATCCATAAATTGATTCAAGCCATGAATTGATAACTACTCCATCAACGGGATGACCAACTTTTTCGCCTTTTTCTGGCAACCTTCAACCTCGACCGATAAAGGGCATCTTTGTTGCCATGATGGTCATGAACTGGATATTGCTCTCCAAGGGCAAGCTGGCCATCTGTACCACTGCCTGTGCTACCTGCTCCACGTCCATTACCGCTTCAATAGCGATCTCACCATTGGCCTGTGGCACGCCGCGCTGCATGGGCGCAGCCATCTCGGTCGCCGCATTGCCGATGTCAATCTGGCCGCAAGCAATGTTGTAACGACGGCCATCCAGCGAGGTGGATTTAGTCAGCCCGGTCATGGCGTGTTTCGTCGAGGTATAGGGTGCAGAATTGGGCCGTGGAGCGTGGGCGGAAATGGAGCCGTTATTGATGATGCGACCGCCCATCGGTTGTTGGCTCTTCATGATCTTGAAGGCTTGCTGGGTACAGAGAAAGGCGCCGGTCAGGTTGGTCTCGATAGTCGCCTGCCAGTGGGCGAAACTGACGTCTTCCAGTGGTACTGGCGGTGCGCCGGTACCGGCATTGTTGAATAGCACATCCAGCCTTCCAAAGCGCTCGCGGGTAGAAGCAAAAAGCGCTTCAACGGATTCCGGTTTGCGAACATCAGTTACTACTGCAAGGGCATTGTCGCCCATTGGACCAGCAGCCTTGATAGTCTCATTCAGCTGTTCTTCGCGTCGGCCAGCCAGTACCACGGCGTAACCTGCATCAAGCAGGGCAAGGGCGGTAGCGCGGCCAATGCCGCTCCCAGCACCGGTAATCAAAGCGACAGGTCGGTTCTCTGACATTGTTGTTTTCCTTGAATGAACGATGCCAAAGCATACCGCAGATGCAAAAAAGCCGGTTACCCTCGGGTAACCGGCTTCTGCTTGCTGGCGCTTATGGTGCCAGGTGCATTGTGATCAGCAATGGCCGATCAATTGATGCCCTTGCGCTCCACATCCCAGCCGCGGTCAGTACACAGGCCGCAACGGCTGCCGTAGAAGGTGCTCTCGGCATTGCCATCGTTCATCAGGTGGAAGCGGAACCATGCAGTGGAAGGGCCGCGATAGTCTCCAGCGTTACCGATAGGCTCGAAGTGGCTGGCGCTGTTGAGCTCACCCCAGAATACCGGAACGTTAGCATTACGGAATACCGGTGCGGCGTTCAGACCTGGTGAAGCGATAGAGTCACGACCGCCGGTCATCAGGAACATGGGTCCGTTTTGCTGACGCTGGGAGCTGGAGCGGTGGCCCAGACCAATGGTGTAAGGCTGGAAGGGAGCAGTCACGGTCACACGACCGTCACGACCGGCCATAATGGAGCCGCCGCCGCCCTGTGAGTGGCCAGTGCTACCGACTTTATTCACGTTGAGCTTGCCCGCGTATGTGCCTGAGCTACGGCCATTTTGCTGCACAAGATAATCGAGGCAGTCGATCATCTGATCACCGGAGCCGGCGTTGGAGGTGCGAGCCGCAGCGACGACGAAACCATGACTGGCCCAGTGGTTAAGCAGGCTGCCATAGGTGCCAGGTGAAGCGCCGGTGCCATTACCCCAGATGATGATCGGGTGACGACGTCCTTCAGCGCCCAGGGTGCGTGGACGATAAACTGTGCAACTCGGGCCTTCGTTGCCGCTGGTAGTGGCAAAGGGGCCGGAGCGGCTGAAATCGGAAACTGATGGGAAATCGCCACCGCCGCCGGAGGGTGGTGGAGTTGGCGTCGGAGTTGGGGTGTAGGCCATGACGCTGGTAGACATCAATAGGGCAGCGGCAATGCTGGACATTTTAAATGTTGCCATTTTCATAGTGATCTCTCTTCCGTTTGTTTTTGTTAAGGTCACTGAGCCTTTGGCTTATTACCTAATGTCAGGCTCTCAGCGACTTTGAATATAGTCGCGGCAATCCTGTTCAACACTCGCCTATTCGGGTGAAAATTGAGACAGACAAAAATATTGTTACCCATTGGGCCGTTTTTCAGATCAATGTTGGCAGGTAAAAAAAAGGCCAGTCCCCGGGGGGAATGGCCTCTGAACAGCTGCTGTTACTGTGCTATCAGTTAATGCCCTTGCGACGGACTTCCCAGTTACGGTCACCACACAGACGGCAGTTGCTGCCGTAGAACGTGCTCTGGGCGTTGTTGTCGCCCATCAGGTGGAAGCGGAACCAGGCGGTTGAAGGCCCACGGAATCCACCCGCGTTACCCACAGGCTCAAAGTGGCTGGCACCGCGTAACTCACCCCAGAAAACCGGTACGTTGGCATTGTTGAAGACCGGCAGGGCGTTGCTACGGGGCACGGCAATGGTGTCGCTGCTTCCGGTCATCAGGAACATCGGACCATTTTGCTGGCTTTGCGAGCTGCTGCGGTGACCCAGACCGATGGTATAGGGCTGGAACGGGGCGGTTGCAGTTATACGGCCGTCGCGACCGGCCATGATGGAACCACCACCACCCTGGGAGTGACCCGCGGAACCGACACGGTTAACGTTCAGTTTGCCGGCGTAAGTGCCGCTGCTGCGGCCGTTTTCCTGCACAAGGTAATCGAGGCAGTCGATCATCTCGTCGCCGGACCCGGCATTGGAGGTGCGTGCGGCAGCGACGACAAAACCTTGACTGGCCCAATGGGTCAGCAGTGCGCTATAGGTGCTTGGTGAGGCGCCGGTGCCGTTACCCCAGAGAATGATCGGGTGACGACGACCTTGCTCACCGAGTGTGCGCGGGCGGTAGATAGTGCAGTTCGGGCCGGCGTTGCCGCTGGTGGTCGAGAAGGAACCGGAGCGACTGAAATCGGATACGGATGGGAATGCGCTACCTGTGCCTGGATCAGGCGTCGGAGTGGGCGTAGGGCTAGGTGATGGGTTGCTGGCGAGGGCGGTTGCAGAAAGTACTAGGCCGAGGGCCAGACCGGTTAGTTTGAAAGCAGCGGATGCGTTCATGGAGTTACCTGTGGGATATTATTGTTGTTGGTATTGCCTACAGAGCCCAAAGACTGTGTGTCCACAACAGTGCCCTGACGCAGACGAATGTATGCCTCGGTAACGAGATTGAAACTCGCCCAATCGGGTGAATGAATCATTTTTTAGAATTGAGTCATAAAAAACGGGGCCCGAGGGCCCCGTTTTGGTTTGGCGACCGTCTGGCTAGAGCTTTTCAGGGGATGGAGCGACTCGCTACGCGGGCGTCTACCCGCCGAGTATTGATTCTTCGTTGGACATAATGAACATGTCGCTCATGATCTTTTGCTTATCTTGGCACTCACGCCTTCCAGTGTGGCGAATGAGATGTCCTTGGCAGTCAGGAGAAAGTCCTGCAGGTAGGACATTTCCAGCATGTCTTCCCGCACTGCGGCATACAGGGTGCCGAACAAACCTTCCTGTCCCAGGGGTCTGGCACTAACGTAGCCCCGCTGCAGATATTCGGCCATTGCCCAGTTGGGCAGACAGCAGACCCCCCGACCCGAGGCGACCAGCTGCATCATCATCACGGTGAGTTCAGCGTTACGGATAGCCGCGGGCTCGACCCCGGCGGGGTCGAGGAACTGGGTGAATATGTCCAGCCGATCACGATCTACCGGATAACAGATCAGCGTTTCATTACTCAGGTCCGCGGCTTCTACGTGGTTGCGGTTGATCAGCGGGTGCTGGTTGCTGATTGCCAGCATGGCCTCATAGGCAAACAGCGGTACGTAGCTTATACCGGGAATATCCTGCGGGTCGGAGGTGACGACCAGGTCCAGTTCGCCTCGGGCCAGTGCAGGCAGCGGGGCAAAAAAGAAACCTGAGGCAAAATCCACCTCTACCTCCGGCCAGGCATTGCGGAACTGATCGATGGTAGGCATCAGCCATTGAAAGCAGCTATGACATTCGATGGCCATATGCAGGCGTCCGGCCTGGCCCCCGGCAAGGCGTTGCAGGTCGCGCTCGGCCTGGCGCAATTGTGGCAGTACGTTGTCCGCCAGGCGGAGCAGCCGCAGCCCGGCGCTGGTAAAGCGGACCGGTTTGCTCTTGCGCGTAAACAGGGGTAGGCCCAGACGCTCCTCCAGATCCTTTATCTGGTGCGAGAGAGCGGACTGGGTCAGATGCAGGCGCTCTGCCGCCTCAACCAGACTTTCGGCTTCACGCAAGGTGGCCAGTGTGCGCAAGTGGCGTATTTCAAGCATAAGCTGATTCTCAAACATGAGCGAAATCGAAGTTTAGCATTAACAGGATGAGTTTGATTCAATTCCTGCCGAGGCAGACCATAGCATCCACGAATCGAACATGATGGAGAGCGTTATGGCACTGGCACACAATCTGGGATTCCCTCGTATCGGACGAGACCGTGAACTTAAAAAGGCCCTGGAGGCATTCTGGTCTGGACAGATACAGCAGGAAGAACTGCTTCAAACCGGCCGTGAACTAAGGGCGCGGCACTGGCAGTTGCAGAGTGAGGCGGGATTGGCACTGTTACCGGCGGGTGACTTTGCCTGGTACGACCAGGTACTTACTCACAGCCTGATGGTGGGTGCTGTGCCGGAACGTTTTGCCACTGATGCCCCACCGGATCTGGATACTCTGTTTCGCATGGCCCGCGGCGTTAGCGGCAGCGGTAAGCAGACCTTTGCCTGCGAGATGACCAAGTGGTTTGATACCAATTATCATTACCTGGTTCCGGAATTTATCTGCGGCCAGACCTTCAGCCTGCAGTGGACTCAGTTGTTCGATGAGGTCGACGAAGCCATTGCGCTGGGTCATCGGGTCAAGCCGGTGGTACTAGGACCGCTCAGTTATTTGTGGCTGGGCAAGACCAAGGGCGAGGCATTCGACAAGCTGGAACTGCTCGAGGCGCTGCTGCCAGTGTATGTAGAAATTTTCAACCGCCTGGCAGATCAAGGTGTCGAGTGGGTACAGATAGATGAGCCAGCGCTGGTGCTGGATCTGCCGGCGGATTGGAAAGCTGCATTCGAGAGCGTCTATAACCGCTTGCAATATGCCCCGCTGAAAAAGTTGCTGACTACCTACTTCGGCGGTCTGGAAGATAACCTGGGGCTGGCCTGCAGCTTGCCGGTTGATGGCTTGCATGTGGACCTGGTGCGTGCGCCTGAACAATTGCCCTATTTACTCGACCGGTTACCCACCTACAAGGTGCTGTCCTTGGGCGTTGTTAACGGACGCAACATCTGGCGCTGTGATCTGGAGGGCGCGCTAGCTCTTTTGCGCCAGGCGCAGGAGCGTTGGGGGGAGCTACTCTGGGTTGCACCAAGTTGTTCATTGCTGCATAGCCCTGTTGATCTGCAGCGGGAGGACAGTCTGGATGATGAGTTGTTCAGCTGGATGGCGTTTGCCTCGCAAAAGGTAACAGAGCTTGCGCTTCTGGCTCGGGCCCTGAATATTCCGGACGCCGAGGATGTTCGTCACGCCCTGGCGGAATCTGCGGCCGTGCAGCGAGGGCGGCAAACATCGCGGCGCATTCATAACCCCTCAGTAGGAGAGAGACTCAGCCGTGTGGGTGCCCAACATAGCCAGCGTGCCACGCCATACGAGGGTCGGGCTGCCGTGCAGCAGCAACGGTTGGCGTTGCCGGCCTGGCCGACGACAACTATTGGATCTTTTCCACAGACAAGCGATATTCGCGTCAGCCGCCAGGCGTTCAAGCAGGGCTGTATCAACGCAGAGCAATACACCGCCGATATGCGCGCAGAAATAGCCAGCGTCATTCGCGAGCAGGAATCGTTGGGTCTGGATGTGCTCGTGCATGGCGAGGCAGAGCGTAATGACATGGTCGAGTATTTTGGCGAGCAACTTAGCGGATATGCCTTTTCCCGCTTTGGATGGGTGCAGAGCTACGGTTCACGATGCGTAAAGCCACCGATTATCTATGGCGATATAAGTCGGCCTGCGCCGATGACTGTGCAGTGGGCCAGCTATGCCCAGAGTCTGACGGACAAATCGGTCAAGGGTATGTTGACCGGTCCGGTGACCATGTTGATGTGGTCGTTTCCCCGCGAGGATGTCAGCCGTGAACTGAGCGCCCGGCAATTGGCATTGGCGATTCGTGACGAGGTAGTGGACCTGGAGCGGGCGGGTATCGCGATCATCCAGATCGACGAGCCTGCGTTTCGTGAAGGTTTGCCGCTGCGAGCTGCTGACCAGCCACGGTATCTGAACTGGGCTGCGGAGGTCTTTCGACTCAGCGCCAGCGGGGTGGCGGATACGACCCAGATTCATACCCACATGTGCTACAGCGAGTTCAACGGCATTCTCGATTCCATTGCTGACATGGACGCAGATGTGATCACCATCGAGACGTCGCGTTCGGACATGGAGCTGCTTGAGGCTTTCTCCGGGTATGCCTATCCCAATGCAATCGGGCCGGGTGTATATGACATCCATTCGCCGCGGATTCCTGAAGTGGCTGAAGTGGTAAGGCTACTGCGCAAGGCGGCGCGGGTCATACCGGCTGAGCGCTTGTGGGTGAATCCCGATTGCGGACTCAAGACCCGTGGCTGGCCTGAAACACAGGCTGCGCTGCAAGCGATGGTTGAGGCGGCCCGTCAGTTGCGGGAGAGCGATCCGGTAACTTTGGCTGACCCCCGGTCGCAAACAGTGGCCAAGCAGCTGGCGTAGGCTGCCGGGAAGCCTGTAAAGTGGCGGCCGGTCATTTTGCTGGAGCCTTACATGCGCGAGTTGTTGTTGCACTGCCGTCCCGGATTCGAGGGCGAAACGGCTGCTGAGATGCAGGAGCTATCGGGTGCCAAGGGCATAGCTGGCTATGCGGTTACCAAGGACAACTCCGCGCTGGTGCGCTTCGTCTGTCCTCAGGAAGGAGACGCCGAACGGCTGATGACCAAACTGCGTTTCCGCGAGCTGATTTTTGCTCGCCAGTGGGCCCTGGGCGAGTGGCTGGATGTACCGGTGGAAGATCGTATTTCACCTATTATTACGGCCTGCTCGAAAGGGCCCATTGCTTCCTGTGTCTGGCTGGAAACAGCCGACACCAACGACGGCAAGGCAATGGCAGCGCTGACCAAGAAGCTGTCACGGCCACTGGAAACCGCGCTGACCAAGACCCGTTTTGTGCGCCCGGCCAAAACTGATGCGCCGCGCCTGCACCTGTGCTTTGAAAGCGGCCAGCGAGTCTTTGTGGGCTGGTCCTGGGCTAACAATGCGGCGCCATGGCCGATGGGTATTCCGCGCCTGAAAGTACCCCGCGATGCGCCTAGCCGGTCTACCCTCAAGCTTGAGGAAGCCTGGCATCATTTTGTTCCGCGTGACGAATGGGATAGCCGCATGGCGCCGGGCATGACCGCCGTTGATCTGGGCGCTGCGCCCGGTGGCTGGACGTGGCAACTGGTCAACCGGCACATGAACGTGATTGCAGTGGACAACGGGCCCATGGCCCCCAGTCTGATGGACAGTGGTCAGGTCGAGCATGTGCAGGCTGACGGCTATCTATTCAAGCCAAAGAAAACAGTGCATTGGATGGTCTGCGATATCGTTGACAAGCCGGCACGCTCCAGTGCCCTGTTGGGTCGCTGGATCGGGCGCGGCTGGTGTCGGGAAGCGATCATCAACTTCAAGCTGCCGATGAAGCAGCGTTACCAGGAAGTCATGCAGTGCATGGAGCATGTGCAAGCCGACCTGGACGCTGCCGGTATCAAGGCGTCAATCGCCTGCAAGCAACTCTACAGCGATCGTGAAGAAGTCACCTGTCACGTGCGGGTTTTGCACGCGGGCAGTTTCAAGATTCAGACTTTAGGCTGAGCTATTACAGAGGCTCCAGCAAGGTTACCCGTTCTTCCTTCTCCAGCATGGGCGCGAAGGCGCTGATGCTGTCGAAGCGTGCCTGGGAGTTTTCCCAACGCTCCCAGGAGTGGCGATTTTGCCAGGTGACCATGACGATGCGATGGTTCGGGCGTTCCAGATCGCGGAATGACTCGCCGGAAATAAAGCCGGGAGACTGGATCGCCTGTTGAATAACTTTGCGGGCGGCTTCTTCGTAAGGCTGTTCGAGACCTTCGGCAATTACGCGTTCGATCAGTACTTTGATCATCAAATATTCCTTGATACGAGTGTCAATGGCACCTTGGTTGGCGCTTCTGTCATATGTTTGGCTCTATAGTTTCGACGCTCCCGGCGTCGCTGGCAAGGGGCCGCGCTTTTGCGGATAATGGTTTTTTATCCGGCAGGCTGATCATGAACGACGTAATTTCCCCCAGACAACTCGATACCCGCGGACTGATGTGTCCCGAACCGGTCATGTTGCTACATAACGCGGTGCGCGACATCAATGCTGGTGATCTCCTTGAGGTGCTTGCTACGGATCCCTCAACTCAGCGTGATATTCCCAGGTTCTGCAGCTTTCTTGGTCACGAACTGGTCGAAACAGATGAGGCGGAAGGTATTTTCCGGTATCTGATTCGCAAGCAGACCTCAGCCCTCAGCGGTTGATTGCCATCCGGATTGGCCCGGCCGCATCTGGCAGGCGCCCAATACCTCTTGCCAGGCTTCACTGTGAGCTGTGAGCTGACGCTGATACCTCAGCCACAAGGCATTATCCTCACCGGCCAGTGATCCCAGATAGTTGGCGGTGGCAGGGGGGATAGCCGGCACTGCTTTCAACTGCGAGATGTTTTGTTGCCAGGGTTGGCCAAGGCGCTGTATTTGCGCCATGTAGGGCTGAATCTCTCCAGCGTAGAATAAAACGAATACGTTAAGCAGGATGCGCGAGCGCGAGGTTGGTTGGCCCATTGGGCATAGCTGGCGGGCTGCGGAGCTGCTGAGCATGTTGGTCGCTTGCTCCAATGTGTGGGTCATTCGACTCAGGCTATGGATCAGTTGGCTGCTGCGCTCGCTCTGATGGAGTGACTGAAAGTGAGCTTCCAGTTCGGGCAGCGGGGGCGGGAGCTGATCGGGCAGACCCAGACCGGTGTCAGCCAGTTCTGAAAGTGCCAGGGCGCCGCGGCGATCCTCCAGGGCCTGCTCCTGAACAGGCAAGGGCTCCGCGGCAAACCTCAGGTAATACTCGAACTCTTCGCTGGCATTCAAGGCATTCCAGAACACCGCCGGTAACTGGGCGCGCTTGTCCGCCGCCAACTGTTCCAGTTCAGCGATCAGATCCTCGCGGTCGGGATCATCTGAAAGGATGACCGCACAGTCCTCGATGGCGCGGATCAATTCACCTTCGAATGCCAAACGGTGGGACCAGGGCATGACTTTGCCGAGAATGCTGTTGCGTTCACTGACTCTCTGCTGGAGCGGCTTGCAACGCCGCGTGTCGACCAGCAGTTTGATCAGGCTGATACGCATGGGCTCGATGTCGATCAGCCTCTCGCGGCGCTCGGGCAAGCGATATTTGCTCAATTCCTCGACGTTGTATTCCTGATGATCCTGATCCAGCACACGGCCCAGGCGCTCCAGATAATTGTCCATTTGCCGTGCGGCAGGCGGAGAGCGCTCGCAACCGGCAAGCAGAAGGCTTATGCCAATGAGTATCAGCAACTTACGCATCGAGGTTCCTCGAATTGGGATGATGCGAGTATGGCACGCCGCGCCGGGCGCAATTGCAGCGACCCGTTACCGAAGTTTTCCGGCACTGCCCCAGGGTTGGTGGCGCTTGCGCGCAGCGCTGACCCAATAAAGGCGTAGTGAGAGAAAGATGGCGGCCGCCGTGAGGCCGATAATCAGACCCTGCCAAAAGCCGACTGGGCCGCGGGCGGGGCCGACCATGTCGGTCAGGCCCAGTATGTAACTACTCGGTAGACCGATCGCCCAATAGGCAGTCATGGTCAGCACCATCGGCAGGCGCGTGTCCTGGTAGCCACGCAGGGCGCCTGCGCACGCGACCTGAATCGCATCAGAAAACTGATAAAGCGCTGCGTAGAAAAATAGCTGCGTGGCCAACGCGATAACCTGGGGGTTGTCGGTGTACATCAAGGGTATCCATTGCGCCAGACCAAGCATGATCGAGGCGGCAATGATCGCGAAAAACAGGGCGACCCCGAGCCCCATCTTGGCTGCAAAAAGACCTGCCCGGGCGCCGTTCAGGCCCAGGTTGTGGCCTACCCGAACGGTTATTGCGAGCCCCAGACTGAAGGGCACCATGAAGGTCAGGGATGAGAAATTCATGGCAATCTGGTGTCCGGCAACAACGATGGCTCCCAGACCGCCGATCAGCAGGGCGATGACACAGAACATGCTGGTTTCGGCAAACAGGGCCATGCCAATCGGTAGTCCCAGGCCCAGCAGGTGGCGCTGCACAGACCAGCTGGGCCATTCGAAATGACTGAACAGGCCGGTCACGCGATACAGCTCCGAGCGCTTGAGATAGACCACCATACAGCCCAGCATGAACCACATCACCAGGGCGGTTGCGACGCCGCAACCCACTGCGCCCATTGCCGGCAATCCCAGCTTCCCGTAAACCAGAACATAGTTGGCCGGTACGTTCAGTGCCAGTCCCAGAAAGCCGATCAGCATGGTGGGCTTGGTTTGTGACATGCCGTCGGTTAACCCGCGCAGGGCCTGGAACAGCGCCACAGCGGGGAAGCCGATAGCTACAGCGATGAGATAGTCGACGGTGATCGGGATCAGCTGGGGCTCGACCTCCATCCAATGCATGATGGGTTCAACCGAGCTCAGAAACACGGCGCTAAGACAGCCGATAGTCAGGCCGAGCCACGCGCCCTGACGCACCAGGCTGCCAGCGTCACTCAGACGGCCACTACCGTTGGCGGCCGCCACCTTGGAAGTAACAATCATCAGCACGCCGGTGAGAAACAGGAAGGTGGGCACCCAGAACGCGTTACCCAGGGCCACGGCTGCGAGATCGACGGCGCTGACTCGTCCGGCCATCGCGGCGTCGACAAAACCGAGCAGTGTATGCGACATCTGGGCGGCGATGATCGGCAACGCCAGCCAGATCAGGGAGCGCAATTCTGTTACACTGCGGCGCCTGTAGGTGCCGGATTCGCTGGAGGTCATAGCCGGTTAGTCCGAAGAAAAGCGCCCCATCCTAACAACTTGCCGACCATTGTCCAGCCGACCATGACACACGATTGCCAGGATCTGATCCGCCTCTTCGAAGCCTGTTTTGCCAGTGACTACAACACCATTCTGGTGGGTGGTGCAGCAGAGCCTGAATACGTGCCAGCCGATGCCATGCATCCGCAGCACCGGATCTTTTTTACCCGTGATTATTTCCGTAGCGCGTTGCACGAGGTTGCTCACTGGTGCGTTGCCGGCGCTGAGCGCCGTTTGCTCGCGGATTTTGGATACTGGTACGCGCCCGATGGCCGTAACACCGAACAGCAGCGGGCCTTCGAGCAGGTGGAGGTCAAGCCCCAGGCCCTTGAGCAGCTTTTCTGCGAAGCTGTGGGACACCGGTTCAGCGTCAGTCTGGATAATCTGGGTGGTGAGCCAACTGACCCCATACCCTTCCAGAGTCAGGTGCATCAGCAGGCGCTGGCATACCTCGCCAGCGGGCTGGCAGAGCGCCCGTCTCGCTTTGTTAACGCTCTGCTCGCACATTATCGCCCCGGGCAGACATTGCGCCGACCCCAGCTGGAAGCGGTTTGAGCGTAGAGGGGTGCCTGGGCGAAGCAACAATAACTGTTGTTGATCGTCACTACTGTCTAGAATGTTTCTTCTATCTCCCAGGCCGGGTTCCTTTTTTCAGGAGAAGTAATGAACTACCGCTCCTATGAATGGAGGATCATCACCTGCCTGATCCTGCTATTGATGTTTATCCAGGTTGGTGGCTACTGGGTAGTGGTTCAATCCAATCGAACCATTGCCGCTACCACGCTAGACGATGAGCTGCGCATCGGCGCTCAGGTGATCAATCGTCTGCTCACCTTGCGCCACGATCGCCTGGATCAGGCAGCCAGTGTTATTGCCCGCGATTTCGGTTTGCGTGAGGCCCTTGCCTCCGGCGATCTGCCGACCATACGCTCGATGCTCGACAATCACGGCAAGCGGATGAATGCCTCCCTGATGATTCTCAGCGACCTTGCCCATCAGCCGATCACCCTTCTGGCACCAGGTGGCGGGCCTGTTCCAACAGAGGTCGATGCCGCTGCGCTTCTTGGGGCCAGTCAAGGGGCGCAGATCGCCCGTCTTGCAGTCGGCCACGACCAGATATACCAGTTGGTCAGTACGCCAATAATGTCGCCCGATCTGGCTGGTTGGTTAACGATGGGTTTCTTGCTGGATGAAACATTGCTGAGTGATCTCGGCGAGCTCAATGGAATTGAAGTCAGTGTGTTATCGCGCACCAGAGACGGCATGTGGGGTGGTCTTTCGAGCACTCTAAACGATGCGGTATTCAGAGAACTTGAGCTGGAAGCACAGGCTATTGGCGGCTGGCAACTTGAGACGCAAACCGGCCGATTCCAGATGCTCAGTATTCCACTGGATGCCGAGGATGCACCGGAGCTAGTCATGGTGCTTGGGCTATCGCTGGAGGAGGCGCTGGTTTCCTACAAAAAGATGGAGACTGTGATTCTGATCATGCTCGTGATCGGTCTTCTGCTTTCAGCGCTTGCTGTTTATTACGTTACTCGCAACATGGTCGGACCACTCAACAGAATGGCTCACCTGGATAGTCTCACCGGTCTGGCAAACCGACGACTGCTTGGCCTGGCCATGCAGCGCGCCGAGGCTGAGCGGCTTCGAATGGGTACGCCCTATGCCTTATTCATGCTTGATCTGAACAAGTTCAAAGCGTTGAACGATACTCATGGCCATGCCGTGGGCGACCAGGTCCTGAAAACGGTAGCCCAGCGGCTGCTGGCGACCCTGCGCAGCACCGATACGGTGGCGCGCCAGGGCGGCGACGAGTTTGTCATCTTGCTGCCCGGCGCAACTGAGAACCATATTCGGCAAATGGCAGAAAAGGTAGTCAGTGTGCTGACCCAGCCTGTCGAGATTGGCAATCAGGTCATAACCGTTGGAGTCAGTCTGGGTGTTGCCGTCGCAGACGTGAGCAACACGTTGGCCCCCGAACAACTGCTTAATATTGCCGACAAGGCGCTTTATCGAGCCAAAGCCGGCAGCTCCGATTACGTTCTCGCCAGCAGCTTTGCGCATGATGCCCCCGCACCGCGGGAAGATGGCTGAGGCTCAGCCCTCGGCCCCAGGTCTGCTGCATGTTATCTTTGGCCGTTGCCAGAACACCTGATATTGCTCCCGAAATCATGGACTGCACGCATGCGAATTGTCGCCGACGAAAATATCCCTCTGCTTGATGCCTTTTTCGGTACTTTCGGCACCATCAGCCGGATGCCTGGAAGAAACATAGATCGTGCTGTGTTGGCTGACGCTGACGTATTGCTGGTGCGCTCGGTTACACAGGTGACAGCACAGCTATTGTCTGAAACGCCGGTGCGCTTTGTTGGTACCTGTACGATCGGTACTGATCATCTTGATCTCCACGGGCTGCAGCGGGCCGGCGTCACCGTGGCCAGTGCCCCTGGTTGCAATGCAAGGGGTGTGGTGGAGTATGTGCTCAGTTGCCTGCTGACCCTGGCAGAACGCAGTGGCGAACACTGGCAAAACAGGACAGTAGGGGTAGTTGGTCTTGGACAGGTTGGCGGCCGCCTGGTGCGTACGCTGGAAGCTTTGGGTGTGCGCTGTCTGCGCTGTGACCCACCACTAGCGGATCAGGGTGAAACGGGACTGAACACGCTTGATGAGCTGATCGCCGAGGCTGATGTGATCACTTGCCATGTGCCCCTTATCCGCGAGGGCGAACATCCCACTTTCCATCTCTTGGATCAGTCCCGCTTGCAGGGACTGCGTGCGGGTGCCTGGCTGATCAACAGCAGCCGCGGCCCGGTGATCGACAACCAGGCTTTGGCTACCGTGTTGGCAGAGAGGCCGGATCTTCAGGTGGCACTGGATGTCTGGGAGCACGAGCCGGATGCGGACCCAGTCCTGGCGCGCCTGTGCGCCCTGGTAACCCCGCATGTTGCAGGCTACAGCCTTGACGGCAAGCTGCGCGGTACCGAACAAATCTACCAGGCTTTGTGTAACTACCTGGGTCGCACAGCCAGTATCTCATTACAGGCGCTCGCGCCCTCTGCGGGGAAGGCAAGTATTCAGTTCTCCCCGGAGACGCCTGCCGACTGGTTACTTGCACGGGCTTTGCGCTGGGTCTATGACGTGCGGGACGACGATGCTCGAATGCGCCAGATGCTTGAAAGCTCAGAGAGTCCGGCCCAGCGTCGCGCCGGATTTGATGCCCTGCGCAAGGGCTACCCTTTGCGCCGGGAGGCGGCGCTTATAGATCTGGTGGGTACGAGGCATGAGGCGACAGAGTCACTCCTGCGTGCAGCGGGGTTCAACACTCCATGACAGGTATCACCGGACAGCGCTTTCGTATTGGCTTGATCATCAATCCCCTGGCGGGGCTTGGTGGCCAGGCTGCTCTCAAGGGTTCCGACGACGTGGCTGAACAGGCGCTGGCGATGGGGGTCAAGCCCCTGGCCAATGAGCGTGTACGCAAGGCCCTCGAAGTGGTTCTGCCCTATGCCGAGCGTATCGAGCTGCTTGTTGCTCCCGGCCCTATGGGTGCGGACCTGGCAGCGGAGCTGGGCTTTACGCATCAGGTTGTCGGAGAACTGGATGCCCAGCGTACCTGCGCCCAGGACACCTGTAGGCTAGCTGCCGAACTGGTCAGTCAGGGTGTGGATTTATTGTTGTTCGCCGGTGGCGACGGGACCGCTCGGGATATTTGCAGCAGCATCAAGGCTGGTCAACTGGTGCTGGGCATACCGGCGGGGGTGAAGATTCATTCGGGTGTCTATGCGGTCAATCCGCGCGCGGCGGGTGAGCTTGTTTCCTTGTTAGTCCGGGGTGAGCTGGTTCGTCTGGGTGAGGCGGAAGTACGCGATATTGACGAGGATGCCTTTCGCCAGGGTAAGGTTCGCACCCGGCACTTCGGTGAACTGGCGATTCCAGAGGAAGGGCGATTTGTTCAGCAGGTAAAGCAGAGCGGCCGAGAGACCGAAACGCTGGTACTTGACGATATCGCCGGCTGGCTTCAGGAAGAAGACCCGCAGATCGGCTGGATCATGGGTCCGGGCTCAACCAGTCTGGGCCTTCTGGAGGCAATGGGCCTGGAAGGTACTCTGCTCGGTGTGGATGTGCTGCGTGACGGCCAACTACTTGCCTTGGATGCAACCGAAAAACAGCTCTGGAAGTTGCTGGAAGAGGGTGGCGAATGGCGCATCCTGGTTACTGCCATTGGCGGTCAGGGGCATATTCTCGGGCGCGGAAATCAGCAAATATCACCTCGCGTTGTTCGGGCCGTAGGCACGGACAACCTGCTGGTTGTCGCAACCAAGACAAAACTCAAAACCCTGGCCGGCAGACCCTTTCTGCTCGACAGCGGCGACGCGGATCTGGATCAGGAGCTCACTGGGCTGAGGCGAGTACTCAGTGGGTATCGGGAGGAGATGCTCTATCCGGCTAGTTGGAGGGCTGAATAGGGCTCGATGCTTGACGCTGCAAAAGAAAAAAGCCCGCAGAGCTTGATCAACTCTGCGGGCTTTACTACCTCTTTTCGAGCTTGAAATCCGCCGCTTGTTTTAGCGAAAGCCTGCGGTTTTCAGCGCTGCGATACGCTCTTCCAGCGGCGGGTGAGTCATGAAGAGAGCTGCCAGACCCTTGCGCAGGCCACCGTTGATGCCAAATGCAGTCATTTCTCCGGGTAACTCGACCTCTACGCCTTGCTCGGAACGCAGGTGCTCAAGCGCCGCGATCATGTTTCCTGCGCCGGCCAACTGGGCAGCTGCTGCGTCGGCACGGAACTCCCTTTGACGCGAAAACCACATCACAATGGTGCTGGCCAGAATGCCCAGGATGATCTCGGCAAAAATCGTCGCAATGATATAGCCGAATCCGGGACCGCTCTCGTTCTTGAAGATGACTCGATCCACAAAGCTGCCGATGATGCGTGCGAAGAACATCACGAAGGTGTTCACCACGCCCTGAATCAGCGTCAGCGTGACCATGTCTCCGTTAGCCACGTGACCGATTTCGTGGGCCATCACGGCCTTCACTTCGTTGGGGCTGAAACGCTGCAGCATGCCCTCAGAAACCGCTACAAGAGAGGAGTTGCGATTCCAGCCAGTAGCAAAGGCGTTTGGCGCACGGGACGGAAAAATAGCTACTTCGGGCATGCCGATATTGGCCTGCTTGGCCAGCGCGGCGACGGTATCGACCAGCCACTGCTCCTGGCGATTCTGCGGCGTTTCGATGACACGGGCGCCTGTGCCGCGCTTGGCCATCCATTTGGATAGAAACAGGGATACAAAGGCGCCGCCAAAGCCGAACAGGGCGCAAAAAATGAGCATCCCGGTCAGATTGATGCCACCGGCAGCGTTCGTTGTGCCAATGCCCAGCAAGCTGAGCGTAACGCTGGCTACCAGCAAAATAGCCATGTTGGTGGCCAGGAAAAGAACAATGCGCATCATGAACTGGAGTCTCCTCAAAGGGTCAAACGGGTTTTCGCCTTCGTCTTCCCACGACGGCAATAACCCAGAAAATAGAGCGATAATAATGGGTGTTTTCTGGCGGCTTTCAATAGGGCGTCTGTTGCAAATCGTGTTACTACAAAAAGCACTGATTCCCGCGCTAGACGGGATTTCTGATGGGGCCCTTTGCGGGCGATCGAAGGAAGCAAAGATGGGCGGCCTCTGCCACACGAATCGATGAGCCGCTTGCCCGTGCATCGCGTAGCTGCTGCGCCAATGTTGCCCGTTGACGGGCTATGCTGGCTGGCAGGCTGGAGTCAAGCATCTCCTCGGCCGGGCTGCTCAGCAATACAAAGGCCCGCTCTGTTAGACAGCACTGGTCGATTGCTTCCTGACGAATGACGTCGGAGTATCGTAGAAAGCCTTCGTCTGCCAACCAGAGCATCGCACTGAAGCAGGCGAGATGGCGTGGCGCCGGAACGCCAAAGGCGTCCGGTTCATGCTCGCCAATCAGGTCTGCGACGAACAGTGTAGTTAGCCGAGGAAAACTGTTGTAGAGCCCCAATAGAATGCCGGCGACGTCGTGATAAAAGTCATCGATATGCAGGTCTGCCATAGGGGTCTCCACTCTTCGCGGCGTTTTACTGCCGATAATGCTTGAGGAACTTGCCGATCCGCCCGATAGCCATTTCCAGATCGTCCTTGCGGGGCAGTGAGACGATGCGGAAGTGATCCGGCCAGGGCCAGTTGAAGGCGGTACCTTGAACGACGAGGATCTTTTCCTGCAAGAGCAGATCCAGCACCATCTTCTCATCGTTGTGGATCGGATAAACCTTGGGATCCAGTTTCGGGAACAGATAAAGCGCGCCCTGAGGCTTGGTGCAGCTGACGCCAGGAATCTCGTTGAGTAGTTCCCAGGCAATGTCGCGCTGCTCCAGCAGTCGTCCGCCGGGCAGGATCAGATCGTTGATGCTCTGGTAGCCGCCCAGTGCCGTTTGGATCGCATGCTGTGCCGGGACGTTGGCGCACAACCGCATGGAAGCCAGAATATCCAGACCCTCGATGTAGCTCTGGGCCTTGTGCTTGGGACCGCTGATAATCAGCCAGCCGGAGCGGAACCCTGCGATACGATAAGACTTGGAAAGACCATTGAAGGTTAAACAGAACAGGTCCGGAGCAACCGCGGCTATGGAGTCGTGCTCAACACCGTCATAGAGAATCTTGTCGTAGATCTCATCGGCGAACATGATCAGATCGTTTTCACGCGCCACCTGGGCCAGCTGTTCGAGCATGTCTCGGGAATACACCGCGCCGGTCGGGTTGTTCGGGTTAATGACGACGATCGCGCGGGTATTGGGCGTGATCTTGCTGCGAATGTCATCTATGTCCGGATACCAGTCCGCCTGCTCATCGCACAGGTAGTGAACTGCCTTGCCGCCCGAGAGGCTTACCGCGGCGGTCCAGAGCGGATAATCGGGTGCCGGAATCAATACTTCGTCACCATTATTGAGCAGCGCTTGCATCGCCATCACGATAAGCTCTGAAACACCATTGCCCAGGTAGATATCCTCAATGTTCACGTTGGGGATATTCTTGGTCTGGGTGTAATGCATCACCGCCTTGCGCGCGGAAAACAGGCCCTTGGAATCGCTGTAACCCTGTGCAGTAGACAGGTTGAGGATAACGTCCTGGAGGATTTCCTCCGGCGCCTCGAAGCCGAACGGTGCAGGATTGCCGATGTTCAGTTTGAGAATCCGGTGGCCTTCTTCTTCAAGGCGCTTGGCGTGGCGCAGAACGGGCCCGCGGATGTCGTAACAGACATTGGCCAACTTGTGCGATTTGCTAACCTGCATGGTGCTTTCCTGGGGCTGTGCGAATGGGCGTAAAACCCTCATCATACGTTGTGCGGCCCTGACTGGGAAAGTCCGTTATTGACCTCCAGAGGAGTAGACATGAACAAGATCACCAAGAGCGAACAGGCATGGCGCGAGCAACTCGACGCTGAGCAATATCAGGTATGCAGGCTCAAGGGTACTGAACGGCCGTTTACCGGCGCGTATTATGCCAATACTACGCCGGGGCGTTATCACTGCATCGCCTGTGATGCGGAGCTGTTCGATACCGAAACCCAGTTTGACGCTGGCTGCGGATGGCCCAGCTACTACGCTCCCGTGAGTGAAGAAGTGGTAACAGAGGTGGAGGATTTCAGTCACGGCATGCACCGTACCGAGGTGCTCTGCAGTCGTTGCGATTCTCACCTGGGACATGTGTTTCCTGACGGCCCACCGCCTACCGGCCTGCGTTACTGCATCAATTCCGTTGCTCTCAGGCTCGAGCCCCGCACCTGAGCACGCCATCCAGAATTCTGACAGGAGAGCCAACCATGACCGATACATCGAGCCCTGACCAATCCGAGAATGTGCTGCAGATCCCCGTTACCACTATCGATAACCGAGAGATAACCCTTGGCGAGCTGAATGCAAAGGCCTATCTGGTGGTCAATACGGCCAGCAAATGTGGCTTTACGCCCCAATACAAGGGGCTGGAGGCGCTATGGCAGAGTTACCATGAAAAGGGTCTGCAGGTTGCGGGGTTTCCGTGTAATCAGTTTGGTGGGCAGGAGCCGGGTGATGAAGAGCAGATTGCGGCATTCTGCGAGACACACTACGGCGTCAGCTTCCCCATGTTTGCCAAGGTCGAGGTCAATGGCAGCGATGCCCATCCGCTGTTCAAGAAACTCAAGTCGGATGCACCCGGTCTGCTGGGTAGCAAAGGCATCAAGTGGAACTTCACCAAGTTTCTGGTTGATGGTCAGGGCAAGATCATTGGCCGCTATGCGCCATCGACTTCGCCTGCGGACATGGCCAAGGATATCGAGTCTCTGCTTGGTTGAGTGAGATGCCTGTTCCGCGGTTGTCTTGAGAGATCAGTCTACCGCGGGAGGCTCCAACCATTTGATCATCAGCGCTTGCAGATCTTCGCGCTTGAACGGTTTGGCCAGATAGTCGTTCATGCCGGCTTCCTCACAGCGTTGCCGGTCCTCATGCAGTGCATTGGCGGTCAGGGCGATAATAGGGATGGACTGCCAACGCGGGTCGGCGCGCATGCGTCGGCTGGTTTCATAGCCGTCCATCACCGGCATGTTGCAGTCCATCAATACCAGATCGAATTCCTCTCGCTCCAGACGGGCCAGGGCGGCTTCGCCCTGTTCCGCGATCTCTACCTCGTAGCCCAGGCGGGTGAGCATTCCGCGGGCTACCAGCTGGTTAACGCTGTTGTCTTCCACCAGCAGGATGCGCTGTCCGGTAGGCCGGGACTGGCTGGATTGAGTCTCCTGCTCCTGATTGGTAATACCCATGCAGCGATCAATCGCGCGCGCCAGTCGCACGCGTGATGGAGGGCTGGCGACCTGTTCGCAGATCCCCAGCGCCTGACTTGCCTCGACGCTGATCTGCTCCGAATAGGGGCAGACCAGGAGCCGGGGCAGGCTCGGCTGCTGATTGACCAGAGAGCGTGCCAGGTCCGGATCATCCAGGAGCCAAAGGTCCGCATCACCGGTCTGCTCGCCTGGTTGTGTCTGGTCTGAATACTTTCGCAAGGAGCAGTCGATCTTCCAGTGACGCAGTAACTCCAGAAGCACTTGGCCTTGCAGGCGACCTTCGCGGCTCCAGATCACTATGCGGCAGCGTCTGGGATAATCGTAGCTGGCTTCCTGCTGATGCAGGGTGATAGGCAGGGTGACGGTAAAGGTACTGCCCTCTGCGTAGCGAGACTCGACCTCCAGTTTGCCGTGCATGGCTTCGGTCATGCTCTTGCACAGTGCCAATCCCAGACCGGTGCCTCCGAAACGACGGGATATTTGCGCATCAGCCTGGGTAAAGGGCGAAAAAATGCTCGTCAATGATTCCTGGGCAATTCCGATCCCTGTGTCGCGAACGGTGATGCGTATCTGGTGACCGTTCGAGAGCGTGGGCTCGAGGTCTAGCCGCAGGTTTACATGTCCCTGTTCGGTGAATTTCAAGGCGTTGGACAGCAGGTTGCTGACAATCTGTCTTATCCGCGTCGGGTCACCCTGGACCAGGCCAGGCAACAGTGGATCTATCCGGCAGGTGAGTTCGACCTCCTGTTTACCAGCGTTCTGGGATAGAAGGCTGGCGGTGTCTTCCAGCAGTGCACCCAGATCGAAGGGTATCTGTTCAAGTTGCAGTTTGCCGGCCTCGAACTTGGACAGGTCGAGGATATCGTTGAGTAGCTCTACCAGCACCTTGCCGGAATCGTAGGCGATAGTCAGTTGTTGACGCTGCTCGTTGCTCAGCGGACTGTCGAGTGTCAGCCCGATCATACCGAGCAGCCCGTTGATCGGAGTGCGGATCTCATGACTCATGCTGGCCAGGAAAGAGGAGCGGGCCCGTGCCATGCTCAGGGCCTCTTCGCGTGAGCTCTCCAGGTCGCGGTTGGACCGGCGCAGTTGCGCGTTGGTTTCCTGCAGCTCGGTGGTACGGGCCTCGACGATGATTTCCAGTTCTTCGAGGTACTGACGCAACCGCTCCTCGGCGCGCAATTTCTGACGCATATTGACGTCGATACTTTGTAGCTGGCGGTTGATCACCTCTACCAGCGCACCAATTTCGTCGCGTTCATGATGGGCAGGGCAGGGTAGTCGGCTACGGTCGTCATCGCCGGTTTTCATGTTGAGCAGGTCATCGATCAGGCGCACCAGCGGCTTGGTCAACATGCCGTAAAACAGCACCATCAGCACCAGTGAGAGGATCAGGCTCAGAATGAACCCCGAGAGCATGGTGAGCCCGGCGCGGCCCAGGAAGTTGGCACCCTGATGAAAGGTGTCGACCTCAATGACCAGATAGCCAAGCAGCTCATTGGGTGAATGGACTACATAGAGGGGTTGCGAGTAGGTCCGACGGCGGTCGAACAGGGCATCGCTGACGGGCCGATAGGGGCTGCTGGCCATAGGTCGGCTGACGCTGGCCAGGGCGATCGCGTTATTGTCGATAATCTCGGCACGTACCACTGGAGGGGCTTTAAGCAGGCCGTTGACCAGTTCCAGGGCTAGTTCGGTGTCGATGTTGTAGGCGATACGTGAGGCCGGCCCAAGACTCACGTTAATCTGAGCACGAACTTCCTCGTCGATAGCTGCGTTTTGCGCCCGATAGTCAACTACTACCTGTACCAGGCCCAGCAGAGTGCCGAGGATAAAGGCAGCCAATACCCCGAGGCGTGTCTGTTTGAAGGAGAGGCGGTCGGTAAAGCGGATGTTCATTAGCGTCCTGCCGCTGTCGTCTGCCGTTAATGGTAGCCCAACTCTGGCTGGAGAGTCCGCTCCATGCGTGGCATTCTGCGATTATTTGGAGATCAGTATGTCAGAAATTACCCCGCAGCAATTCATGCAGCGCATTCTAGGGCTGGTTGATCGGTTGGAGTCTAGTGCCAACCAAGCCCATCAGCCAATCGACTGGGACACCGTAACCGCGGCGAGCTGGGTGTCGCAGGGAGATTCTGGCTGGCTACGGCCGCTGGTTGCCAGTCAGGATATGTGTCTTGCCGACCTGTTGGGGGTGGATCGTCAGAAGGCTTTGCTGGAGGCCAATACCAGACAGTTCGTTCGCGGTGTTCCGGCCAACAATGCGTTGCTCTGGGGCGCTCGAGGGACTGGAAAATCTTCCCTGATTCGCGCGCTGTTGGCCGAGCACGCGCATGAGGGGCTGCGTCTTATTGAAATCGACAAAGGAGATCTGCTGCACCTGCCGGCCCTGGTTCGAGAGATCGCTGATAAGCCCTGGCGGTTTCTGCTTTTTTGCGACGATCTGGCATTCGAGGCAGATGACAGTGCCTACAAGTCTTTGAAAACCGTGCTTGATGGCACCGTTGAAGCTGCGCCTGACAACCTGTTGCTCTATGCCACATCCAACCGACGCCATCTGTTGCCCGAACAGCGCAGCGACAATCTCGGTGCGAGCATGGTCGATGGAGAGCTGCATCCGGGTGAGGCGATTGAGGAGAAGATTGCACTGTCCGACCGATTTGGTCTTTGGGTATCTTTCTACCCGTTTACCCAGGAACATTATCTGCAGGTGGCGCAACATTGGTTACAGGTGTTGGCCAATGAGCATGAGCTGGACTGGCAGTGGTCCGACGCCCTCCAGCAACAGGCTCTGCGTTGGGCGTTGTCGCGTGGTAACCGCAACGGCCGCTGCGCCTATCAGTTTGCCAGGTCCTGGGTTGGCAGCCAGTTGCTGGATCAGCAGCGCTAGCGGTTACCGACCTTGGCTATCATCTGGTGCTCTGCGGGAAGTAGGCTGCTCAGGCTTGAACGGGCAGTCATTCTGGCCAGCAGAGACGAGAGGCAGGGCCAGCGATCCTCATCAATCAACTCCCCAACATGGGCCATATTGATCAGTTGAGAGGTGACGGCTATATCCGCCATGCTCATGCGCTCGCCGAGGAAGAATGCCTTGCCGTTCAACTCCCCGTTGAGGTAATCGAGTAGCGGTGGCAGGTGATCACTCAGGGCCGTGGCCACAGCCTGTTCATTGCTCTTGTTGCCTTTGAGGGGCTCAAGGAATCGCTCGGCAAACACGGTAAAGGTAGCGTAGGGTGCCAATTCGTAATCGGCATATTTCTCCAGCCAGCGAACCCGTGCGGCCTGCGCCGGGGTTTCACCGTATAAAGAGGTTCCGCCGTAAGCATCCTGCAGGTATTGCGCGATCACTGCCGAGTCGGCCAGCTTCAGGTCACCGTCCTGGATGGCCGGGATGCGACCCATGGGACTGATATCGAAATACCAGGCGGGCTGGCGGAACGGCGCGACTACAACGTGCTCGTGCGCAATGCCTTGCTCGGCAAGCTGCATGCGAATCTTGCGCACATAGGGAGACAGTATTGCACCGTAAAGGGTAAGGGCCATGGGTGGGTTTCCAGAGAAAAACGGGGCCTTTGCAGGCCCCGGTGATTATTCAGTTGGTATGGATCAATCGTCGTAGACCGCTTTCTTTTTCCACTCTTCGTCGTCATTTTCAAGCTCCTGCAGTCCGGCGCTAAGCTCGCTGGACTCTGCTCCGGCTGCCCGCTCGATGCGCACCGTTGCCTCGGAGGCCTGCTTGAGCAACTCCTTGAAGCGCAGTATCTGAGCGGCCAAGGCGGGATCATTCTGCTGGTGCAGGTAGGCAATAGCGCGCTCGTATTGCAATTTGGCAACACGCGGCTTGCCTTGACGCATGCCCTGGCGGGCCAGTACTTCAAATACTTCAAGGGAAGTGGCGAGCAGATGCTGTTTAATCTGGTTTGACCATTGTTGCAGGGTAAGTTGATCAACCATTCCTTCTTTCTTCGACTGCTTCAGCAGGTTGTGCAGATTCTCGAGCATCAGGCGCGCTTCCTTGGCCTGAATATCACTCTCAATTTTGACTGGGGGATTATCTACGCTGACTTCAGGCTTCTTCAGCTCCTGGCGCGCACTGTCGAGCATCTGTTTGGCACGCTCGTCCTTGCGGTCAAGTCTAATGAGTTTTTCCAACAGACTGACTTCTATATTGGTGAGCAGGACCTTGAGTTCGGGGCTCATGAACTGACCGGGAAGTTGCGCGTTGATGGTGCGGCATACTTTCAGTCGTGAACCCAGTTCAGCGACAGCACGGGCGCGTTCAATACGTGCTCGCTCGAGTCCGTGACTGATAAAACCAATGCTTAGCAGGATGAGTACGCCGCCCGCTACGAGCAAACCTATGACTAACGGAGACATGATCAATCTCTCTTCTTGGATATTGGCACTGGGCATATTGCCAGTGGTGCCCCGGAGTTACCCGTGCCTGGGCTTGCCGGTCGGTTTTGCAGCTCTTTCCCTAGACTGCCTGCAAATTTAATTAAAAATCAACAATAACCTAATAGTGTCTCAGGGTCATCAAGCTGCCGCTAACTTGCAACAAGATTTTTCACTATCTGGTTGTTTGGGGCTGAAGGACAGGTTGATTGGCCCAGAAGGAAATAAACCGGAAAAAGATGGACTTAGGGGTTGACGATAAATCGGTGCATGCCTAAAATGCGCGCCACTTGCAGCGAACATTGTTCAGCAGGTTAGCCAGGATCAAGGTCCTGGTTATGAAAGACCGGGTAATGTCCCCTTCGTCTAGTGGCCTAGGACACCGCCCTTTCACGGCGGTAACAGGGG